>SLOR01000341.1 GCA_007132395.1 Bacteroidales bacterium | reverse complement strand
ATTTGGATGATAAAAAAAATAATGAACACCTTGCCGATGTCATGCAAGAAACAACCTGTTATGAGCGAGAAAAAATGGTACGAGGTACTTTTTGAAAACTACGGAGAAAATTACGACAAGGAAGTTTTTGCACAAGGCACCCTGGGCGAATGTGACTTTATTGAGCAGGAACTCAATTCAGACAAATCTCTGAAATTTCTCGACATCGGTTGTGGCACAGGAAGGCACAGCATTGAACTTGCCGCACGGGGCTATAAAGTCACCGGCATCGATCTTTCACAATCTCTTCTTTCAAAAGCAAAAGAAAAGGCTCAAAAACAAAAGTTAGAGGTAGATTTCATGCAAATGGATGCCCGTAATATGCCTTTTGATAAAGAGTTTGACGCAGCCATCATGCTTTGCGAGGGAGCTTTTCCTTTGATGGAAACCGATGAAATGAACTTTGAGATTTTGCAATCTGCTACCCGCGCACTTAAGCCGGGAGGAAAAATAATATTCACCACACTCAACGGCCTGTTCCCTCTTTACCACTCCGTGGAGCAGTTCCACGAAGGCACCTCTCAGGAGGGAAATGCCACCTACCACAGCAATACTTTTGACCTGATGACCTTCCGCGACCATAACATTACCGAGGTTGTGGATGATAACGGGCTGAAAAAAACGATGGAATGCAACGAACGCTACTATGTGCCCAGTGAAATAACATGGCTGCTGAAAAGTCTGGGATATAAAAGCATTGAGATTTTCGGGGCAAAGCTTGGTGCTTTTTCAAGAAAAGACAAACTCACTACCGAAGATTTTGAAATGCTGGTGGTAGCAAAGCTTTAAAACTGGTTTATATCCCTTTCAAATCCTCCCCATTCAACATTTTAATTTTTAAATTGTTGATAGTCTGATATTGTTAGTCTGGGAAGTTCTCTTAGAAGTCGATTATATTTGAGCTCTGAGCTGCACATGATACGAACAGACTTTTGGGTTAACTTCCGGTAAAATATGATGTTGAATCTGAAACATTGCACCTTCACGGAGCATTTTACCCTTATCCAAATGACCGTGTATTGAAATAAGTTGGTGGTAATGTTGAAAAAACAAGAAACTATGCAAACAAAAAACAAACTCATCAACATGTTAAGTTTTATGACAGCAAGCATGTTTTTGCTTTTTACTTCGATGACCAAGGAAACCCAGTCACAGCCTTCGGTGGTAAATAAAGTTGTTGAAGAGCGTATTGAAAGCGAGCAACTGAACTTCAGAATCGTTCAGCTGGTAGAAAACCTTGAGCATCCCTGGGCCATTGGATGGCTTCCCGACGGGAGAATGGTAGTTACCGAAAGGCCTGGCAGAATGCATATCGTAGATCACAACACGGTAACCCCTTTAAAAAACCTTCCTCCTATCCATTACCAGGAGGATCAGCGCACGGCCCCCCAGGGAGGCAGCCAGGCCGGATTGCTGGATGTGGTGGTACATCCCGATTATGAAAACAACGGCTGGATATATTTTACCTACTCAAGCCCCGGGGATGCCGACGGAGTAGATGCCCGCAGGGCAACAGGAACGGCGCTGGCACGGGCAAAAATACAGGGTGATGAACTGGTAGAGCTGCAAACCCTCTACACCATGATGCCGAGAACACAGCCCGGCCGTCACTATGGCTCACGGATAGTTTTCCCCGGCGACGGCACGGTAATTTTTTCTATCGGCGACAGAGGGCTGCGCTATCCTTCCCAGGACCTTACCAATCCGGCAGGCTCTATGATTCGTTTGCTGGAAGATGGTGGTGCTGCACCCGACAATCCTTTTGTAGGTATGTCACCCGGCAACCTGCGACCTGAGATTTATTCCTTCGGGCACCGCAACAACCAGGGCCTTGTCATTGACCCTGTATCCGGTTCAATATGGACCACAGAGCACGGGCCCAGGGGTGGCGATCTGCTGTACAAAGTAGAAAAAGGTAATAATTATGGCTGGCCACAAGTTGCCTACGGTAGGGAGTACAGCACCGGTGAGCATATCGGTATCGGACGAGAGGCACCGGGAGTAACGCCTGCTGTTTATGTATGGGAAGAATCCATGGCTCCCTCGGGGCTGGCAATCTATACCGGCGACCGCTTTACTCACTGGCAGGGAAACCTGCTGGCGGGTTCTCTGCTAAAGGAAGAAGTTTACAGACTCGTAATGGAAAACGACCAGGTGAAGCACAAGGAAACACTTATCACCGGAAAAATAGGCAGAATTCGTGATGTACGGGTAGGCCCTGACGGATTTATTTACCTTGCAACCGATGAAGGAAAAGGGGGCATTTACAGGCTCGAACCCCTGAACTAACCTGATAGTTCCTGACACAATACTTTTATCGTGATTGAAATCCTGCAACCGGCAGCCATTTTTGATGGTGTCGCTTGTAGGATTTTTTTTTAAGAATAACGATTTCACTTCCATAATAATCCCCGAAACCGGCTACCAAAACAGGGAATTCGTATTGCCAAAAATATTTTCAATAATCGTGTAACAGGCTGTAACAAAACACTATGGTGTTCCGTCCTATTGTTGTTTTGCATGAACAATTTCCACAAACCCCAAACTACCACAAAATGATTTCACAACTACTCAAACACAGCCTCAGAGCCCTTACACGCCAGAAAGTATTTGTTGCCATAAACATTGCCGGACTGGCCATCGGCATCGCTTCCAGCTTAATTATTGCCATCTTCATCTTTCATGAATTAAGCTACGACCAGTACCACGAGAAAAAAGACCAGATTTACCAGTTGGTGCTTCATGGCGTAATCAGCGGAGAAGAATTTAAAGGAGGCTACACCTCCCCTCCCTTCGGCCCGGCAATGGCAGAGGAGTTTCCGGAAGTAGAAGGCTTTCTTAGAATCAATAATTTTGACGAGACCGTCATTAAGTACAACGACAGTTATTTTATCGAAAATCATTTCCTGGAGGCCGACTCCAGCTTCTTCGACTTTTTCAGCATCAACCTTATAAGAGGAAATCATGAAACAGTGCTCAACGAGCCTCACACGGTAGTAATCAGCCAGAGTACTGCAGAAAAAATGTTTGGAAGTGAAGACCCCATCGACAGGATGATTCGCGTGGGCACTTACCCCAACGAGCACCGTATTACAGGTATCATGGAAGATGTGCCTGCCAATACCCACTTTGAGGCCAGCATGGTTGGATCATTTATGACCAATGCAAGGGCTAACGACCAAAACTGGTTTAGTAACAGCTTTGCTACTTACGTAATGCTGCATCCTATGGCGAATCCGCAGGCTATCAACGAACGCATTCACGATCTTTTATTCAAGTATGCAGGACCTGATCAGCGCAGCTGGATGGAGAGTTTCTTACAACAGGGAAACCAGTATGATGTGTTTTTGCATCCGCTTACAAAAATCTACCATGCCCCCGATATTCAGCAGTCTTTAAAAAGCCCCCGCGACCCTCGCTACCTGAAAATTTTCGGTGCCATAGGATTGCTCATTCTTACCATTGCAGCCATCAACTTCATGAACCTGGCCACTGCACAGGCAGGGAAAAGAACACGTGAGGTAGGGGTGAAAAAAGTAAGTGGTTCCTCTAGGGGTTTGCTTATCAGCCAGTTTCTCACAGAAACCATTCTGCTTTCTGTAATGGCTATGATAATTGCTATTGTACTTTCAGAAATTGCACTTCCACAGCTTAACAGTTTGTTAAATATGGAACTTGCCACCGATTACTTAAGCTCGTGGTATATCATTCCTTTGTTATTGCTGCTTGCTGTTGTTATCGGCATCGGGGCGGGTGCCTACCCTGCATTTTACCTGTCGTCCTTCAGCCCGGTAAGGGTTTTGAAAGGCAAGCAAAACTCTAAAGGCGACCATATTAATCTTCGCCGAATCCTTACCGCTTTGCAGTTTTCTATTTCCATCATACTCATTGTGGGCACACTGGTAATGCAACGCCAGATCAGCTTTATGCTCAATAAAGAATTGGGCTTCGACAAAGAGCATGTAATGGTAATACGGAGAGCTTCTGTACTTGGCACACAAACCGACGCTTTTAAAAACGAATTGCTGGGCATTCCTGCGGTTTTGTCCGTTTCTGCTTCCACAGCAGTACCCGGCCACGGCAACAACAACAATGTTCATTATATCGAAGGCCGACAGGATGAAACCTACCTGCTGCAAACCAACTGGGTGGATTATGACTACCTGGAAACCTACGGCATTCAACTGGCAGAGGGCCGCTTCTTTGACAGAGAAATGCTCACCGACAGGCAGGCCTGCCTTATTAACGAGCGCGCAGCAAGAAACTTCTTGCTGGAAAACCCACTGGAAGAAAGGTTCCAGGAATCAGATGACAACCGAACAACAACCCCGATTATAGGAGTAGTAAAAGACTATCATTTTGAATCTTTGCGCAACGAAATCCGCCCCAGCACTTTAAAGTTCAAAAATGAAAATATGAACTGGGGATACATAAGCATTCGCATGGCTCCCGGAATGGCAAGACCCGTGATTGACCAGATAGAGGACAAATGGAAATCATTTACGGCCAATGAACCACTGTTATTCTTTTTTATGGACCAGGACTTTGAACGGTTGTATCGTGAGGAAAAACAAAATGCAGCCCTCTCCATCATTTTTACTATTCTGGCAATCATTATTGCCTCCCTGGGCTTGTATGGCCTGACCAACTTTACCGTATTGCAAAAAACCAAAGAGATTGGCGTTAGAAAAACCTTTGGGGCATCTAAAACAGATATTTGGCTGATAGTAGCACGGGAGATAATGATTCTGCTTGCCATTTCTACCGCCATCGCCTGGCCATTGATATACTGGGTGGCCGAAAACTGGCTGCAAAACTACCATTACAGAATCAGCCTCAACCCGCTTGACTTTATTAAAGGTTTGGCAGTGGCATCTGCAATTGCATTGATTACCATCAGCTACCGCACCCTCAAGGCTGCAAGTGTTAATCCGTCAATTTCTCTCAGGTACGAGTAATGTTGTCCCCCAGCCCCTCCCTACGAGTAAGGAGAGGTGCCCGCAGGGCGGGGTAGGTCATATTTGTCTTTAAACTCTTTTTTATCAGTACCGGCAAGAAAACGGTTAATCATTAAAAACTTTTATTGCCTGCTGTGGTTTATACAGGTAAAACGAGAAACCATGAGCTATTATTTCAGTACAACTTTGCAGCAAACCCCTTTTGAAGAGGCTATTGAGCTGGCCACTTCAGAATTACAAAAGGAAGGATTTGGCGTTCTTACCCAAATCAACGTGAAAGAAACCCTAAAGAAAAAAATTGATGCCGATTTCCGGCCCTACATTATCCTGGGTGCCTGCAACCCGCATTTTGCCCATAAGGCGCTGCAGGTCGAAGGTAAGCTGGGTGTGTTATTACCCTGCAATGTAGTGGTTGAGCAGCATGAGGACGGCAGCGTGGAAATTTCTACTGTTGACCCACATGCCATGATGGCACCAGTGACAAACCCCCAGTTGGAAACCCTTGCCGCAGAAGTAAGGGAGAAAGTAAAAAAAGTGATTGAAGGCGTTAAAGCGCACGGGAAGTAAGTTTACTACCTTGATGGCCATACTTCAGGCACTACCCGTTTACCGGCAAAAATGCCCCACCCCACAAGTGCATTTTTGCTGGTACCCGAGATTATTTGTACCTTTGCCTGTAAGAAGAAATTGATTTTTTATCCAAATTAACCCGATGGCCCTTACATTTTTCAAGACCCCCAGAAACAAGCACTTCAACTACCGTCCGGTTTACTGGGACAAGGCGAAGGAAGAACGCGAAAAGCGTATGAAAACAGCATTGGAAGACACTAAAAAAGATTATGCTGAAGCTTTGCGCGAACGGATGGAATTGCGATGGAGAAGGAACTCCGGCGCCAGGGCCCGTAAAAACTCCAACTTAAGGCTCCTGGGTGTTCTCTTTATTATTTCACTGGCCTTTTATTACATTTTCCTTCGTTAATTCGATTTTTTTCATTGTTACATGTCTGATATCATAAAACTTCTTCCCGATTCGGTAGCCAACCAAATTGCCGCCGGAGAGGTAGTACAGCGCCCTGCCTCGGTGGTAAAGGAACTTTTGGAAAACGCCATAGATGCCGGAGCCACCGATATAAAACTCATTATAAAAGATGCCGGACGCACCCTGGTGCAGGTTAGCGACAATGGAAAGGGCATGTCGGAAACCGACGCACGCATGTGCTTTGAACGCCATGCTACCAGTAAAATCAGCAATGCCAAAGACCTTTTTGCCCTCACCACCATGGGTTTCAGGGGTGAGGCACTGGCCTCCATCGCTTCTGTGGCAAGGGTAGAGCTGAAAACACGCACCCAAGAAAACTCCCTGGGCACTGAAATTATTATTGAAGGGTCAAAACTCGAATCCCAACAAGCCTGCCAGGCACCCAAAGGCACAAGCATTGCCGTAAAAAACCTGTTTTTCAACACGCCCGCCCGACGCAATTTCCTGAAAAGTGACAATGTGGAAAAGACCCACATCCATAATGAACTTATACGGGTGGCTTTGGCCCATCCACATATCGCTTTTTCCTACTATTACAACAATCAGCTCAACATACAGGCCGATGCGGGCAACCTTAACCAGCGTATTGTCAATCTGTTCAATAACTCCTACAAATCCAGGCTTATCCCTGTTAATGAGGAAACGGAAATTGTAAAACTCAATGGATTTGTTCTCAAACCCGAATATGCCAGAAAAACCCGTGGCGAACAATACTTTTTTGTCAACAACCGCTACATTCGCTCTCCCTACCTCAATCACGCTGTGGAATATGCCTTTTCAGAACTTATTCCCGATGATGCCTACCCGTCTTTCTTCATCTTCATGGAGATTGACCCTGCCCAGATTGATGTTAATGTACATCCCACCAAAACGGAGATAAAATTTCAGGATGAGAAGTTCATCTACCAGATATTGCGTGCGGCTGTAAAAAGAAGCCTGGGGAGGTTTAACATTGTACCGACCCTTGATTTCGAAAGAGAAACAGCCTTCGACGATATGCGCTTCGACAAGGACAAACCGGTAACTCCACCTGTTATCGAGGTAAACCCCGACTATAACCCTTTCGGCACAAGCACTCCGCAGGGCTCTTCCTGGTCGGGGAAGAATCTTACCTCCAGGGCCAATGCCAAAAACTGGGAAACGCTTTTTCCTCCCTTAGAAAAGGAAGGGCAGGAAAACAAAAACCTGTTTGACGATGAAAAAGAACCTGAACGTCAAACCATCATAAGCTCCGATTGGGGTAGCAGCGCCGCACAAGCGCAAGCGAAAAAATTTATGCACCTGCAGGGGCGCTATATTCTGTCCTCCATAAAATCAGGACTGATGCTTATCGACCAGCAAAGGGCACACGAAAGGATTCTTTTCGAGAAACACCTGAAACTGCTTGAAACCCAGAAAGCCTCCTCTCAAACCCTGCTGTATCCAGAACAAATAAAACTTATGGAGGCCGACGTGCAGCTGATGAATGAAATAAAACACGACATTGTTTCCCTGGGATTTGACATCAACGAGTTTGGCAAAAACACCTTTGTGGTAAATGCCATCCCGGCCGATTTACCCGAAAACGAAAACCTTCAACAGGTCATTGAGTCTATCCTGGAAAATTTTAAAAAAAATAGTGCGGAGATAAAGCTCGACACCCGGGTAAACCTGGCGCGCGCGCTGGCCAAAAGTCTTTCGGTGAAACATGGAAAGGTAATGAACGAGGAGGAAATGAATGCGCTGGCAGACGCTCTCTTTTCGTGCGAAATGCCTTACCAGACCCCTTCGGGCAAGCCCACACTTACCATCTTGAGCATGGAAGAGATAATGGATAAGTTCCGGTAATTCCGGGCAATAAAAGCTATTAGACCCCGTATATGTGTTGCATGAGGCAATGATATCTCCAAAAATTGTATTTTTGCCCTTGCCGGCAAAGGACTGCATCCCGTCTTTCCGTCAGGGATACTTTTGCAGAAATGGATCTTTTACCGGCTTGCACAATCAAACAAGACCCATGGTGTGGTGTTTATTTACTTTGAAATAAAAAACATAATATGCAACAATTCCGACCCGGGGGCTTTACACTGCTTCCTCCCATTGTAAAGAACCTGCTGATAATTAATGGTTTGTTTTTTCTCGCCACCATTGCCCTGGGCAATGCTTTCGGCATAGATTTGTACAGGGTGCTTGGGCTGCACTTTCCCGGGGCACAAAACTTTGCTCCCTACCAGTTTGTCAGCTATATGTTTATGCATGGTGGTTTTACGCATCTGTTTTTCAACATGTTTGCCCTATGGATGTTTGGAAATGTGTTGGAAAATGTATGGGGGCCCAAGCGATTTCTCACTTACTACTTCATAACAGGATTTGGTGCAGCTCTGCTGCACTATGCAATATTATACTACCAGATGCTCCCCACCCTACAGGCCGTAAATATGGTACTGGAAAACCCTGACCACGAAAGCGTAAAAGCTTTTTTTGAGTCGGATTATTTCAAGGTAACCTCTTACGAGATTCAGAATAATTTTCGTGTATTTACCCGTGATTATAACAGCCTTATCAGTTCTTCTCCCAATGAAGCCCTGGTAAGAGCCGTCAACTTCCTCAATCAATACAAAATTGATTTCCTTAATGCACCGGTAGTAGTTGGAGCATCGGGTGCGGTATTTGGGATTTTGCTGGCATTTGGTATGTTATTTCCCAACTCACTCATTTATCTGTTCTTCGCTATCCCCATTAAGGCCAAATATTTTGTTATGATGTATGGTGCCATGGAATTATATTTCGGTATTGCCAATCGCCCCGGAAGCAATGTGGCGCACTTTGCCCACCTGGGGGGAATGCTGTTTGGATACCTGTTGATTAGATACTGGAAAAGCAAGGGAAGGTTTTAGGATTAGGCTGAGTTTAAGGCTGAACGGAGCGAAGTTGAGCGAAGTGAAATCCCGGGACTGAAAGGATTCGGGATTGAGATTTTGGGTTGAAGACAATTAAGTAAAACTTTGAAAGTATGCAATCATCTTTTTTAGAAGAGCTTCGTGATTTTTTCATAAAAGGGTCTGTATTATCGCGGCTCATAGGCATCAACATAGCCATTTTTGTGCTGGTGAGTTTTGTGCGTGTAATATTTTTCCTGGTAGACGCTCCTTCTGCTTACGACGGTATCATTCACTGGCTGGGTGTTCCCTCGGGTATGGAGTCTTTGATAAAAAGGCCCTGGACACTCATTTCGTATATGTTCCTGCATTTCGACTTTTTCCATATCCTCTTTAATATGATTATGCTGTATATAGGAGGAAGGTTGTTCCGGGATTTTCTGGGCGAGAACCGCCTTACAGGCACATATTTTATTGGTGGGCTGATAGGGGCTGTGTTTTTCATTGTAGCCTATAACATCTTCCCGGTGTTTCAGCAGGTAAAATCCATGGCCGTTGCCATAGGCGCTTCGGCATCGGTGCTGGCAATATTTGTAGCCATTGCCACTTATATGCCCAACTATCAGCTTCCCCTCATCATTCTGGGTCGCATCCGCCTGAAATATATTGCCATCTTTTTTGTGGTGATTGATCTAATCAGTATCGACAAGGGTAATGCCGGAGGACACCTGGCACACCTGGGAGGTGCTTTGTGGGGATTTGCCTACATCGCCTTACTTAAAAACGGGAAAGACCCGGGCAAATGGGCTACCCAATGGATTCATGCTCTGGGTGCTTTGTTTCGTCCCAGCCCGAAAATGAAGGTTGAATACCGTAACCAACGGCCGGTAAGTGATGATGCTTACAACAAACAACGAAAAGAGAAACAAAAGGAAATGGATGAAATACTGGACAAAATTTCCAAACATGGTTACGAGAGTCTTACATCCAGAGAAAAGGAAGTCCTTTTCAAAATGAGCAATAAGGAATAGGTAGGCAGCATTACATTAATACCGCAAACATTGAAGTCTAAGCGCAAAATTTCATTTCTGGGGAGAATTCTTTTGTTTTTCAATTCTCTTGCTGTATTGGCACTACTTTTTATTTACCTGGGTTCGCACATCAATCCTGAATTTTTCTGGCCGGTGGCTCTTCCCGGGCTGGTTTATCCTATTGTCCTGCTTATCAATCTCGGGTTTGTATTATTGTGGATGATTCGGGGTAGGTTGTATTTTCTTCTTTCGCTGATTGCAATTATAATAGGTTACGGGCATGTGCAAAGCTTCATCAGTTTTAGCAATACTTCACGCCCCCTGCCTGATACCGGAACCAACCTTCACGTGCTTAGTTATAATGTAAGGGTTTTCGGGCTTTATAATTACGGGCCACAATGGGAGCTAAACTTTACCGACAGAGATAATATTTACCGGTTTATCGGGGAAGAAGATTTCGATATTATTTGCTTTCAGGAATTTGTACACGATAAAACCGGTGCTTTCAAAACCCTTGATACCATACCCCGAATTGCCGGCACAGCTTATGCTCATGCTGAGTTTACACGCTCTTCGAGAGATATAAACTTTTTCGGGCTGGCCACCTTTTCACGGTATCCCATCATAAACAAGGGGCTTATCAAATTCCCCACCCGGGCAGGAAACCTTTGTATATACACCGATATCAAAGTGCATGAGGATACCATCCGGGTATATAACGTGCATTTTGAATCCATTGGGTTAAGCAGGGAAGACTATCTTTTTGTGGAAAACATGACCAATGTCGAGCAACTGCCTGACAGAGAGCATTTCCTGGAAGGAAGTCTGAGAATTTTGGGATACCTGCATAGTGCCTTTGCACAAAGGGCTGTACAGGTAAAGCTGGTGGCCAGCCATATTGACGAAAGCCCATACCCCGTAATACTGGCAGGTGATTTTAACGACACCCCCGTGTCGTATGCTTACCGCGTGCTCACCCGCAGGCTCAATGACGCTTTTTCCAGCGCAAAGGGAACAGGAGTTACCTACGAGTGGAATTTACCCGGCTTCAGAATCGATTATATTATGCATACCCATGAGTTCAAACCCTACAACTTTTCAACCGGAAAGCAGGACTACTCCGACCATTACCCGGTATCGGTGTGGTTGAACCTTGAAAATAAAAACGCAGTAAATACACAGTGATACATAAACACGATTCCTTTTAACAAAACATACTAAAATACGGCAAAAGTCGTTATGCGATTGCAGTTGCAGAAAATCTTCAATTTACATAAAACATCACTTAAAAAATCAAATATGAAAAAGATAGCTGTATTTATTTTTATAATTATGTTGGGCTTACCCATGGTTAAAGCTCAGGATTATCAAACAGCACTGGGAGTGCGTGGTGGTTTCTTCAGTGGTATCTCCATAAAACATTTTATCTCGCGCACCGACGCCGTAGAAGGAATAGCCGCCTTCCACCATCGTGGCTTCATGCTGGCCGGAATGCTGCAGCGCCATGCCAATGCTTTTGACGCCCCGGGGCTATCATGGTATTACGGGGGCGGAGCCCATGCCGGTTTTTATGACAGGCAGTATACTCCCTGGTTTGGCAAGGACGAAAGAGGAAATGTAAGCACTTTCGGGGTAATGGGTGCCCTGGGTTTAGAATATAAAATTGAAGAAATCCCTGTTACCATAGGCGCTGACCTAACCCCTGCATTCAATATTTTCGGGCATACCGGCGTATGGATGGGGTCTGGACTAACACTCAGATATACATTCCAGTAACATTTTTAAAAAAGGGCTGAGCAAAATCAGCCCTTTTTTAGTTTATTCACATCTGAATTCGCAATGTATTTGTAATTTCGCAAAAAACACTCTATGCCCTTTCAGTTACAATCGGAATTCAAGCCCACAGGCGATCAACCCCAGGCCATTGAACAACTGGTGCAGGGCATAGAAGCAGATGTACCCCATCAGACCCTGCTGGGTGTAACCGGCTCGGGCAAAACTTTTACCATTGCCAACGTGGTGCAAAGGGTACAAAAACCTACCCTGGTACTCAGCCACAACAAAACTCTGGCTGCCCAGCTCTATGGTGAGTTTAAGCAGTTTTTCCCGCATAATGCTGTGGAATACTTCGTTTCCTACTACGACTACTACCAGCCCGAAGCATTTATCCCCAGCACCAACACCTATATTGAGAAAGATCTTTCCATCAACGACGAAATTGAAAAACTAAGGCTCAGCGCTACCAGTTCATTGCTTTCAGGGCGAAGGGATGTGCTGGTAGTAAGTTCAGTGTCGTGCATTTATGGTATTGGTAATCCCGATGATTTCACCGAAAATATTATCCGCGTCCACAAAGGAGATATCATCAGTCGCAACAAGCTTCTGCATCAACTGGTGGGCAGTTTGTACAGCCGTACTCAGGCCGATTTTACCAGGGGTACTTTCAGGGTAAAAGGTGATACGGTGGATGTATTTCCCGCTTATGCCGATTATGCCTTTCGTATTTTATTCTGGGATGATGAAATAGAGGCCGTAGAATCCTTTGACCCACTCACGGGACACAAATACGATAGTTTT
This sequence comes from Bacteroidales bacterium, assembly GCA_007132395.1. Classification (GTDB taxonomy): domain Bacteria; phylum Bacteroidota; class Bacteroidia; order Bacteroidales; family UBA7960; genus SKVR01. The sequence continues at coordinate 15,869 of SLOR01000341.1, read as the reverse complement.
GACCAAATCGCCATTTACCCGGCCAATATCTTCGTAACCTCTAAAGACCGTATGGCAAATGCCATTTATAATATTCAGGACGATATGGTAAAGCAGGTGGAATATTTCAATGAAATCGGCCGCCCCCTGGAGGCCAAAAGACTGGAAGACAGGGTAAATTACGATTTGGAAATGATGCGCGAACTGGGCTACTGCTCAGGCATTGAAAACTACTCCCGCTATTTCGACGGGAGGAATCCGGGCTCCAGACCCTTCTGCCTGCTTGATTTCTTCCCGAAAGACTACCTCATGGTCATTGACGAGAGCCATGTTACCGTGCCACAGGTGCATGCCATGTACGGAGGCGACAGATCAAGAAAAACCACCCTGGTGGAATATGGCTTCAGGCTGCCGGCGGCACTGGACAACCGCCCGCTGAAGTTTGAAGAATTTGAAACCATGATCAACCAGGCCATATACGTGAGTGCAACCCCGGCCGACTACGAGCTGAAGAAAAGCGAAGGCGTGGTGGTGGAACAGGTCATCAGGCCCACCGGGCTACTGGAACCGATCATTGAGGTAAGGCCAAGCCTTAACCAGATTGACGATTTGCTGCATGAAGTCAATTTGCGTACCGGCAAAAACGAGCGAGTACTGGTTACCACTCTTACCAAGCGTATGGCAGAAGAACTGAACAAATACATGGACAAAGCGGGTGTAAAATCGCGCTATATACACTCCGATGTGGATACCGTGGAAAGGGTAGAAATTCTGCGCGATCTGCGCCTGGGAGTTTTCGATTTGCTTATCGGGGTAAACCTGCTGCGCGAAGGACTGGATCTGCCTGAGGTTTCGCTGGTGGCCATCCTGGATGCCGACAAGGAAGGTTTCCTGCGCTCCGAACGCTCACTTACCCAAACCGCTGGTCGGGCAGCACGGAACATCAACAGCAGGGTGATAATGTATGCCGATAAAATCACCGATTCCATGCAGAGAACCATCGATGCAACCGACAGGAAAAGAGAAAAACAGTTACAATACAATCAGGAGAACAATATTACACCTGAGCAAATCAAAAAATCGGTGGAGGCCATTCATGGTCAGACTTCTGTAGCCGATAGCCGTATCAAAGCATCGCAGGCTTATGTTGAGCAGGAAAATGTGGATATTGCCGCAGACCCCGTGGTGCAATATATGAGCAAAGAACAACTGCAAAAAGCCATGAATAACTCCCGCAGACAAATGGAAAAGGCTGCCAAAACACTTGATTTTGTTGAAGCTGCACGCTTGCGTGATGAATTATTCGCACTGGAAAAATTATTCAAGGAAAAACACTTATAAACACCATGACACTAACAGATACACTTGCACTTCACAAAGAGGAGTTCAGCCCCCTTTTTCAACCTGATCTCACCCCGGAGAATACGCTCATGATGGATTTCAGTGTTCACAACCCGGAAATGAAATCCATTGATTTTAAAGATATTGAGGGACTCAACCGCTTCGTTTTTAAAAAAATTGAGAAAGCTGGAAAAATTTACGGCTACGGGGGTTATATGGAGGACCGTGAAATATACCGTCGCAGCCCTCTCTTTTCAATTTCGCCGCAGGAAGCCCGCAGCATACACCTGGGCATCGATGTATGGACGCCGGCCGGGCAAAATGTTTATGCCCCCCTCAATGCCACGGTGCACAGTTTTGCCAATAACGCCAACTACGGCGACTATGGCCCAACCATTATCCTGGAACATCAACTGGGTGAAACAACCTTTTACACACTCTATGGACACCTGAGCCTTGAATCGCTGCAAAACATAAAAAAGGGGAAAGTCATTGAAAAGGGAGAACCCTTTTGCCAGGTGGGCAACTTTCCTGTCAACGGCGACTGGCCTCCCCACCTGCACTTCCAGGTAATGGGCGATATGAATGGGAAAGAGGGTGATTTTCCCGGCGTTTGCAGCAAAAAGCAAGAAATGGACTACAGGCGTATCTGCCCCGACCCGGTTGTTTTCTTCTCCCTTGGTAAATAATCTAATTCCCCGTTTTTCATATCTTGCCAAACCCCTTAATTATTGGGCTTGTAAGGGCTTACATTTTTTTGCATAAACTCAAATAAAATCATAGTTTTGCACATTCATTTTGTTAACCATTTTAAATGATACCTACCGTGGATATATTCAATAAAGCGACACAAAATATGGGGCCATTGGGTCAGTATGCCGACCGGATTCATGGCTATTTTGCTTTTCCTAAACTGGAAGGCGATATCTCCAACCGCATGAAGTTTCGTGGCAAGGAAAAACTTGTATGGAGTTTGAACAACTACCTGGGTCTTGCCAATCATCCTGAGGTAAGAAAGGCTGATACTGATGCCTGTGCGCAATACGGCCTTGCTTTACCCATGGGAGCACGTATGATGTCGGGGCAGAGTGATTTGCATGAGCAACTGGAAAGGGAACTGGCCACTTTCGTAGGAAAAGAATCGGCCTACCTGCTCAACTATGGCTACCAGGGCATGGTATCCATCATCGACGCCCTTGTAGATCGTAAAGATGTGATTGTATACGACTCCGAGTCACATGCCTGCATCGTGGATGGCGTTCGTCTGCATCTGGGTAAAAGATTCGTATTTCCTCACAACAATATTGAGAACCTGAAAAAACAACTGGAACGCGCCACCAGGGTAACACAGGAAACCGGCGGCGGTATTCTGGTTATCACCGAAGGAGTTTTCGGAATGTCAGGCGATTTGGGCAAACTGGACGAAATAGTTGCCCTGAAAAAACAATATAACTTCCGTTTATTTGTAGATGATGCGCACGGCTTCGGCACCATGGGCCCCACCGGGGCGGGTGTAGGAGAACACCTGGGGGTCAATGACGGCATTGATGTGTACTTTGGCACATTTGCCAAATCCATGGCATCTATCGGTGCTTTTGTGGCATCGACCAAAGAGGTAATCTACTTCCTGATGTACAATATGCGTAGCCAGATTTTTGCCAAATCACTGCCTATGCCCCTGGTAGTAGGAGCACTCAAAAGACTTGACCTGGTAAGAAAACATCCCGAATACAGGGAGAAACTCTGGACCATTACCAATGCCTTGCAAAACGGGCTCAGGGAGCGCGGTTTTAACCTTGGCAACACCGAGTCGCCGGTAACCCCCGTATTCCTTTCAGGGCAAACCAGTGAAGGGACCAACCTGGCTTACGACCTGAGAGAAAACTATAATATCTTCTGCTCCGTGGTAGGCTATCCGGTGGTACCCAAAGGAGTTATCATTATCCGCATTATACCCACAGCGGTACACACCCTGGAAGATGTGGAGTACACCCTGAATGCATTCACAAAAATCAAGGAAAATCTTGATGCCGGAAAATATTCCACAGGAGAAATTGTGGATATTTCAAAATAAACAGAGGTCTTTTCAAACATAAAAAGAAGCTGTCTCAAAAGCCCGATGATTTCCGGACGCTGAGCATGTGGAAGCGGGTATCTGACTAATGGTCAAATGTCGTTTCGACAGGCTCAACGACCAACCGGCACAATTGAGACAGCCTCTTTTTTTTTGTATATTTTCCTCAGAAAGCGAAATGCAATAATGAGTGCAGGATTACAGGGAGAAAATTTCCGATTCAATTACCTGCTCAAGCTCCCTGAAGTTAACGGTGAGTACATCCAGTCCTTTTCTTGATTCTTCAAACTGCTCCTCCTTGTTCAGCAAATCCATCAGTTTAAGGATTTCAAACATACGTGTACAGCCAATGGTGCCGCTCAAGCCTTTGAGAGAATGAACGGCGGAAGCATACATCGGGTTATTGTTGCTGTTTAATGCATCGTTAATTTCCCGCATAAGGTCTTCGGAGTCTTCAATAAAGCTTTGGAAGATTTCTTTGAGCATGGCAGGATTATCGGCAGTGCTTCTTCTCAGGTTCTCAAGTGTTTTGGAGTTTATCTGGGGAAAGTTTCCCGTTTCTTCTATTCTTTGGTAAAAATCGTTCATCCCTGCTTTTTCAATATGTTTTTTGTAATTTCAGTTTTTTCTTTTTCTATCCAGTGCGCCAGCTTATTGTAAAGTACCGGAGCATCTACCGGTTTAGAAATCAACTCCACCATTCCATTGGCAAGGCACAACTGTTTATTGTCTTCGGTAATACTGCCGCTCAGGGCAATTACAGGCGGATAATCGCGCACTTCGGTTTTAATGGCTTTCATGGTATCTATACCGTCCATTGAAGGCATTACAAGGTCCAGCAAAATGGCATCATAGTTTTCTTTTTTCAGCAGTTTTATTGCCTCCTGTCCTGTATTGGCAAACACAGCACTTGCTTTGGCCTGCGAAAGCATAAGTGCAACAACTTTCTGGTCAATAATACTGTCATCAATACATAAAATTCTTGCCCCCTCCAGGTACTTTCTGTTTTTGCCGGAAATTATATCATAGCTGCTAATGGCATCGTTTTCTGATGGTACAGTTCTGGCAACAATTTTAAAGGAATAGGAATTGCCCTTATTGCGTGTTTTTCGCACTACAATGCTTCCTCCCAGCAGTTCAACAATTTTCTGCGACATTGTGAAGGCCAGCCCACTTTCGTCCCGGCTGCGCAGAAATGATTCATCGATATAATCGAAGGGTTTCAGTTTATCATTCGGCTTGCTAATATCCTGTAGCGCTCCCTGATCTATCACCTCAAAGCCCAGTGTAATGGTATCAGCCGATACTGCCTCGCAGCTCACGTTAAGAACGACTTCGCCCGAATCAGTATGTCTTACAGCATTGGACAAAAGGTTTGATAAAACTTCGTGCAAATGGTTTTCGTCGGTATGGATGACTCGTGGAATGCTCTTATCTGCATTCAACTTAAGTGATACCTTTTTATGCCGTGTTAATGCCCCAAAGAAATCCTGTAACCTTTCCAGCATTTTAAACATATCGAAGCTCTGATCGGAGGATTGCAGTTTATTCTTTTCCTGCCCTGATAACTCCTCCATATTGCTGACAATTTGAGAAACATCTTTACAGGAATTGTAAAGGTTTTGCACTAATTCTTTCTGGGTTTTATTGAGGCGGGTTTTCAGCAAATGGTCAACCATGGCATTAATTTCCCATACAGGGTCATGCAGTTTATGGCTTGTACGCGAAAGGACCTCCTGCCGGGCCGAGGTAGTTTTTAGGGCCAGCTCGATATTGTGCCTGAAATTGTGCTGAAACATTTCGCCTGTAACGTCCTGCACTGTGTAAACACAACGTAGGGCAACATTACCCTCGTCGTAGGAAATTTTACGACTGGAGAAAATATTTTTCACAATTCCCTGTCGGGTAATAATCCTGTAATAGCCACTCATCAAGGGTTTTTCATTCTTGTTTTGAGCAACATCCTCCAGTTTGCGGAATATTCCCAGGTCTTCGGGATGAATCATTTCCAGCAGTTTGGAATAGTCGAAAAAGCTTTTCTTTTCAGGTATTACATCAATAATGTCGAAGAAGTTGTCAGAAAAGCTACATGTACCGCTTGTAAGATCCTTTTCCCAGTTTCCGATGCGGGCAATGCGTTGCACTTCCTCAAGCCTGGCCTGGTTTTCCGACAATACATTGTATAACTGCCTGGATTCTATAATCTGGCCGAACTTTTCGGAAATATTTTTGAGAAGAATCTTTTCGTTAAAATGGAATGGATCCTTGTTGATATTGGGCTTCTCCTCCAGGTACACCACTTTCAGGTAACCCAGTTTTTTCTTCTGGGCCTTGATGGGAACGATGTACGACCAGGGGGTATCTTTAAATTCAGGCGAAGAATACACCTTGTTATCAAACATAATCTGCACGCCAATATCGTGGGTGTATTTTAAGCCTACCGGGATAATTTCCAGCGCTTTTTCAATAATCTCTTCGAATGTGATTCCGGGCACTCCTGAAAGGTCAGATATGTCGTACAGACAATTGAGTTGCTTAATCTTCTGATTCAGGCTGGAAGTAAGTTCATTGTAGGTTTGTTCTGATTTTTTGCGTTCGGAAACATCGGTAATAAGGGTAACAGTACCTTTAGATTTGAGGTTCTCATCGAGAATGGGAGCACTGCTGAGGTTCACCCACATTACATCCTCTGCCATGTTTTTCATCTTCACCTCATAATGGTCGGAGATCCCCATTTTCTGTAACTCCATCTTATCAAGGAAAAGCTTCTCATCTTCAGTGGTAAGCAAGAAACGCTGGAAATTTTTTCCCAGCACCTCATTTTTGTCTTCCACTCCAAGCACTTTACAGGCCTTAAAGTTGAGAAATTCAATTTTGTTTTCCAGGTCCAGCACGATAAGCCCTTCGTTGAGGGTTTTGATAAGCGTTTGATAATTCTCCTTGCTCTGGATAAGTGCTTTTTCGGTAATCTCCTTATCAACAATGATTTCCTGAAGCCTTTGTATGTAGCGCTTTTTATTTTTATTATTCCTGAATATCAGCAAAGAAGAGGTAATAAGAAATACCAGGGCAAGCACAGTTATCATGAGAATCAACAGGTTGCGCTCTAGCTTAAACCGCAGCAAACCTTCCTGAAAAAGAGCTTCGGAGTATCTCTCATTAAAATACGCTATACTATTTATCAGTTGATTATTATAGAGTTCCTGATTCAGGTTGACATATTTTTCAAGGTAGCCATAAGCCTTTTCCACATCACCCTGCCCGTAAATTATCTGTGCAAGGGTTAGGTAATTATCGCGGGTAAATCGTTTCACATTTATATCCTCGGTAATTTCTAGACTTTTCATGATATAGGAAAGGGCCTGTTGAGGATTTTGCTGCATTATATAGGTACGGCCGATATTGCGGTAAATTACAGCCCTCAGGCCTGCAAGGTAACTTTCGTCGAGAAATGAAAGCGCTTTAAAATAGTGACTGAAAGCCTCTTCCGCATCTCCTTGATCGCGGAAGGTATTACCGATGTTGTTGTTGAGCGATGCAAGATGATACACATCGCGTGTTTGCCTTGCCAATTTCATACCCTTGTCGTATTGAGCGTAGGCAAGTTCCATGTTTTTCTCTGCCCGGAAAAGGTTTCCGATGTTGGTATAGGTATGAATAAGGTTATGGGTATCGCTGTGCAGTATGGCGTATTCCAGCGCTTCGGTATAGTAACGTCGGGCAAGTTCATAATCTCCCAGATGACGGTAAATAACACCCAGATTGTTGGCACTGGCGGGTATCAGGTGCGAAAGGGTTTCGTCCCTGTCAATTAATCGGTAGGCAGTAAAAATGGATTCCAGTGCCACGTAAAAGTCGCCGTATTGTCTTGCTATATTCCCCAAAACATTGAGTGAAAGGTTTTCCAGCTCTATATTCTTGCTTTCCCCGGCAAAAGTCAACACCTGATTGAGCATTTGCGATGCCTGTTCAAATTCACCTTTCTGGTAGTGTAACTCACCCAAAAGCAAGCGTGCCCGTGCCACAAGTAAATCATTATCAAGAATTATGGCATTTTCAAGTGCCTGGCGGGCATACTCCATGCGTGCATCGTGTTGCAATCTTAAGCGATCAGAGCCATGAACCAGAAACTGCTCTATAAGTTCTTCTCTTTGCGAGGAACTTAATGTTTCAAAGTGTATTTCCTTTCCCGTAACGTTTTGCAATACAAACACGCACAATACGATCAGGATGGTTTTGTTAAAACTGCTTGAAGCAAAAGGCATCAATTTTTGTTTTTTAAATCCATAGAAAAATACAAAAAAACAGCAAAGCTTTTACAAACCCCGATTTGTTTATACATACCCCCTTTTTTTTTGACTTAAATCTAAAAAAGCTTAGTTTTTTTAAGTAAAAATGACAACAAGACATTTTCAAATCCTGTATGAATATCTGCTGCGACAAAGTCAATTTGATATTGCATGCACTTAAGTTTAAGTTGATTATGAAATTCTTCCAGCTTTTTCCGGTAATTTACTTTTATGGAAGCCGGGTTTACTTTCATCTCTTTCCCGGTTTCCATATCGATAAACCGGTAAGGCCGGTTCTGATAGTCGAACTCCAGCTCTTTCTTTTTATCATAAATATGGAAAAGCACTACCTCATGCTTGTTATGTTTTAAATGCTGCAGGGCACTAAACACTTCGGCGGGTTCCGAAACATTTTCCATCATATCACTGAAAACAATTACCAGGGAGCGTTTGGGAATCTTATCTGCAATTTCGTGGAGTACCTTGGCAGGGTTGGATTTTTGATTTAAAGCCCTTCCTGAAGGTTGTAAGAGATTTTCCAGCTGTGCAAACAACAACTTGCTATGTGCTGTATTAGAGCGTGCTGGAGTATGTACTTTCAACTCACTGTTGAAAATGCTTAAGCCCACGGCATCCCTTTGTCTTTTAAGCAGAAAAATCAATGAAGCAGCAGCCTGCAATGCAAAATCAATTTTGGACATATCCCCTTCTTCAGGGAAAAACATGGACGAAGAATTGTCAATTACCAATTGACAGCGCAAATTGGTTTCTTCCTCGTATTTCTTCACGAAAAGTTTTTCTGTACGCCCGTACAATCTCCAGTCAATATGCTTTGTGGATTCGCCGGGGTTATAGATCCTGTGTTCTGCAAATTCAACAGAAAAACCATGAAAAGGACTTTTGTGCAGCCCGGTAATAAAGCCTTCCACTACCTGGCGAGCCAGAAACTCCAGGTTTTCGAATTTTTTGTAGCGGGGTTGTTCAAAATTTTGACTCACTTTGTGGCATTTTCTTTAGCAAAAAAGGGTGTCGCAATACCTGACACCCTTTAAAAAAGTATTTTCTTCACTATTAAAGCAGGCCCTCAATCTTAGATGTCAGCACTGACTTGGGAACTGCTCCCACCTGCTTATCGGCAACTTCTCCGTTTTTGAAAAACAAAATCGTGGGGATATTGCGAATACCGTAACGAGTAGCCACTTCGGGGTTGCTGTCAACGTCCAGTTTGCCCACAACAGCCTTACCATCGTATTCAGTAGCTATTTCACTTACTATAGGAGCTACCATGCGGCAGGGGCCGCACCATTCTGCCCAGAAATCTACCAATACAGGCTTATCTGATTTCAGAACTACCTCATCAAAGTTACTGTCTGTAAGTTCGAGTGCCATAATTATCTTTTTTTGGAGTTTTTAAAGTTTGTGAATTACAAAAATATACTTTTTATTGTAACGACCATGATTTGTATTAAACAGTTTACACCTCAGTTTAGTTTGTACTGCAGGTTATGTTTTTTAAGGATTGCAGTAAGAAAGCCGATAGGTTCTACCTTTATTTTTCGCGAAAGCATTTCCACGGTATTCTTTTCCAGGTCATCGCGCAGCTTTATTTTCAGTCGGCAGTTGCCGGTATGTTTGCTTACATTCTCCATGAGGTAATCCAGGAAGGCCGGGTTGATTTCGCTCAGGGGGATTTCCAGCATCAGGTCAGAGGCACGTTTCTCGGCCAGATCGCTGAGCAACATCATTGATTTAACTTTCACCTCCAGCTGATCGGAAGAATTGAAGCGGGGTTGAATGATGGCTTTTACAAAAACAAAGTTTTCCTTTTCAAGGAAGTATTTTACCTTAAGATAATCCTCGGAAAACAACATCAGTTGATGGGAATCGGTATAATCCTCGATGATAAAGCTGCCAAAGGGTTTTCCATTTTTGGTAAACTTGTGCTGGCTTGATACAATAATCCCGGCAAAGTTTACCTCGCGCCCTTTGAGTCTGTCAAGGTCCTTGAGGTCGGAAACGCTGTGGCTGCAGTAATTATCTATTTGAATTTTAAAGTTGTCGAGGGGGTGGCCGGAGATATACATTCCGGTTACTTCCTTTTCTTTCTTGAGCATTTGCAGCGTATCCCATTTGGGGCATTCGGGCATTTCCGGGTCGGGAATGGAACTTTCCTCTGCATCGCCAAAAAGGTTCATCTGCGAGGAATTTTTATGGTTTATAAGGTTGTGGGTATAGCGGATGATACGATCAATAAACGTTGTACCACCTTCTTCTTCCACATGGAAAAACTGCGCACGGTGCACGCCCTCAAAACAATCGAACGCACCGGCCATGGCCAGCGATTCCAGCACCCTTTTATTTACTGCTCTCAGGTTGATACGCTGCATGAAGTCGAAAAAGCTCTGATAAGGCCCGTTTTCCATTCTTTCATGTACTATATTTTCAACGGCGCCCTCTCCTACTCCTTTCACAGCCCCAAGGCCAAAGCGAATTTCGCCTTTTTCGTTTACCACGAAGTTGAATGCACTTTCATTTACATCAGGCCCCAGCACGGCGATATTTTGGCGCTGGCACTCCTCCATGAAAATGGTAATCTTTTTTATATCGCTGAAGTTGTTGGTAAGCACACCGGCCATATACTCGGCAGGATAATTAGCTTTAAGGTAGGCGGTACGGTATGCCACCACTGAGTAAGCTGCAGAATGTGAACGGTTAAACCCGTATTCAGCAAAACGGGCCATCACATTAAAAATATCTTCTGCATTTTTCTTATCCACACCCTTTTTCACGGCACCTTCCACGAAAATCACCTTCTGGGTGTCCATCTCCTCTTTCTTTTTCTTACCCATGGCCCTACGCAGGATATCCGCAGCGCCGAGCGAGTAGCCTGCCATTATCTGTGCTGCCTGCATAATCTGCTCCTGGTAGACCATAATACCATAGGTGGGTGTAAGGATTTCCTCCAGCCATGGATGCGGATACTCGGTTTTGTCGATACCCTGCTTACGGTTGATAAAGTCGGGTATAAAGTCCATGGGGCCCGGTCTGTAAAGGGCATTCATGGCAATGAGGTCTTCAATGTTGGTGGGCTTGAGTTCGCGCAGGTATTTGCGCATCCCGTCGGACTCAAACTGGAATGTACCTACCGTATCGCCTCGCTGGTACAATTTGAAAGTGGTTTCGTCCTCCAGCGGAATCTGCTCGGGGTCAATTTCTACCCCAAAGCGGTTTTTAATATTCTTAACCGCTTCTTTCATAATGGAGAGGGTTTTAAGGCCCAGGAAGTCCATCTTCAACATCCCCACCGATTCCACAAACTTGCCATCGTATTGGGTAACGGGAAGAATAGAATCCTTTTGTGTACTCAGCGGCACACAGTCGATAAGGTTTGTGGGGCCTATAATTACCCCGCAGGCATGCACCCCGGTTTGCCGGTTAGAGCCCTCCAGGATTTTGGCGTACTTAAGGGTTTCACGAATGAGCGGGTTGGCATCATTTAATGCCTGGTGCAGTTCGGGCACTTCCTTATAGGCCTGGGCCAGTGAGGTGCCGGCCCTTTCAGGAACAAGCTTAGCCAGCCTGTCGGCCTCGGGCAATGGAAGACGCAAAACCCTTGCTACATCGCGTATGGATGATTTGGCAGCCATGGTGCCGAAAGTTACAATCTGGGCCACACGGTCCTTGCCATACTTCTCAATCACGTATTCCAAAACCCTTTCACGCCCTTCATCATCGAAGTCGATATCAATATCGGGCATGGACACCCTTTCGGGGTTCAGGAACCTTTCGAAAAGCAGGTTATATTTTATGGGGTCGATGGCGGTAATACCTGTGCAAAATGCCACGGCCGAACCGGCGGCACTTCCGCGCCCGGGCCCCACGGCCACATCCATGGTCCGTGCCTCGTTGATAAAGTCCTGCACGATAAGGAAGTACCCGGCAAAACCCATATCTCTGATAATCTTCAACTCATAATCCAGCCGTTCTCTTACCTCATCAGTAATTTCATCGTAAAATTTCTTTGCACCCTCAAAAGAAAGGTGATGCAGGTAATCGTCTTCATTTTCAAAACCTTCGGGTAGGGGGAAAATGGGCAGAAGAATATCGCGCATGATTTCATACTCTTCAACCTTATCCACGATTTCCTGTGTATTGGCAATGGCCTGAGGGATATCATGAAAGAGCTCCGCCATTTCCTGCGGAGTTTTCACGTATTCCTGTCCGGAGTATCGCATCCGCGTAGGGTCGTCAAGGTCGCGGCCCGTTTGCAGGCAGATGAGAATATCGTGTGCTTTGGAATCTTCCGCATTGATATAGTGGCTGTCGTTGGTGGCAATTACCTTCACATTGTATTTTTCGGCCAGCTGAAGCAGTTGCTGATTTACCGGTTCCTGCTCTTCCAGCCCGTGGCGCTGCAGTTCCAGGTAAAAATCATCCTTAAAAATCATGAGGTGCTCTTCCAGCACCTGTTCGGCCTTCTCCATGCCATGATTCATAAGGGCCTGCGGAATTTCACCGCCCAGGCAGGCCGAAGAAGCTATAATTCCCTCGCTGTATTGAGCCAGCACTTCCTTGTCGATACGGGGTGTATAATAATATCCCTCCAGGTAGCCTATGGAGCAAATGCGTGAAAGATTTTCGTATCCTTTGCGATTTTTGGCCAGCAAAATGAGGTGGTACCCGCTGCGGTCTTCCTTTCCCCTTTTGTTGTGGCGGCTGTCGTCGGCCACATATACCTCGCAGCCCACGATGGGCTTGATACCTTGTTTCTTGGCAGCCTGGGTAAAATGCATTACCCCGTACATATTACCATGATCGGTAATAGCCAGGGCTTTCATTCCGGATTCGGCCACTTTTTGCATCATTACATCAATGCGTGCCGCTCCGTCGAGAATAGAAAAGTTTGTATGTACGTGTAAATGTGTAAATTCTGTCATTAGTAAGGGTTAAATTTTCGCCAATCAAAAATATACAAAAAAAAGGGTAGAATTTTTCATAGTTATCCACAAAGGCAAAAGAGTTATCAACGAGGCCCCAAATGGCGGGCCTGTATTCTTATTCTCAGGAGTTAACAACAGACTGTTTTTAAAGACGAGGCAGAAAAGCTACAGCCCCGGAAAACAATCTGTTCGCCGGGGCTGTAAATAATTTTCATCAAATCGCATCAGAGCGTTTTGCCGGGGTATTGTTTCAGTGATTCTTCAATACACTCCATGGAGGCTTTCAGGTCATCCACATTGAGCACATAAGAAATCCTAACTTCGTTTTTCCCTGCACCGGGAGTTGAGTAAAAGCCTGTGGCCGGGGCCAGCATCACGGTCTGGTTGTTATGGTTAAAATCTTCCAGCAACCACTGGCAATACTTATCGGCATCGTCGATGGGCAGCTTGGCGGTAACGTAGAAAGCTCCCTTGGGGTTGGGGCACATAACACCTTCCATCTTGTTCATCAGTTCCACAACGATATCACGACGCTTCAGGTATTCATCCAGTACTTCCACGAAATAGCTGTCGGGGGTTTCCATGGCGGCTTCCGAGGCAATTTGTCCCAGTGAAGGTGGGCTCAGGCGTGCCTGTGCAAATTTCATAGCTGTGGCCATCACTTCCTTGTTGCGCGAAATCATGGCACCAATACGTACACCACAGGCGCTGTAACGCTTGGATACGGAATCGAACAGCACCACGTTATCCTCGATACCTTTCAGGTTCATTACCGAATGGTGAACAGTACCATCGTAGCAGAACTCACGATATACCTCATCGGCAAAGAGGAAGAGATCATACTTTTTCACAATTTGACGCAATACCTCCAGCTCTTCCGCAGAATAAAGATACCCGGTGGGGTTGTTGGGGTTGCACACCATGATGGCTTTGGTGTTGGGGCCGATAGCTTTCTCAAATTCGGCAATGGGAGGCAGTGCAAAACCCGATTCTATACTCGAAATAATGGGTTTTACCTTAACACCTGCACTTGTGGCGAAGCCGTTGTAGTTGGCATAGAAAGGCTCGGGGATGATAATTTCATCGCCGGGATTCAGGCAGCTTTGCACAGCAAAAAGAATGGCTTCAGAAGCACCGGCTGTTACAATAATCTGGTCGGGGGTAACATCAATATCGTGCTTTTTGTAATACGCGCACATTTTCTCTCTGTAAGAAATAATACCTGCAGAGTGGCTGTACTCTATCACCTTGGTGTCCAGCTTGTGCATGGCATCAATCATGGATTGGGGTGTTGCAATATCGGGCTGCCCGATATTAAGGTGAAATACCTTACGACCGGCTTTTTTAGCTTTTTCCGCATAGGGCACCAGCTTCCTGATAGGGCTCTCGGGCATCATGCGGCCTTTATCTGATATCTTTGGCATAATTATGCTTTATTTTTTGATGGTTGATAATGGGTGAAAATTCAGGGCAAAGATTAGAAATATTTCAGCAATTACCTAGAGATATTTCCGTGAAAAAACGGATTTACAAACCCTTTAGAAACACCTAAACAACAGACTCAGGATAACATTTTTCTGGTCCATATTACAAGGGATGGCTCAGGGGGTTATTTCCCCTTTTACAGGAAGGATAAATCTTGACTCACGGGCATTGGAGTGGAGGGTAACATTTCGGTTGATTTCTCCCAGGCGTGAAGAGTCATAACGTATTTGCAGGTTGGCCTCTTCACCGGGCTGTATAGGACTACGGGGCCAGGAGGGCACCGACAGGCCGCAACTGCCTCTTACATTGGTCAACAGCAAAGGTTGATCCGATTTATTTTGAATGCGAATAGTTGCACCAATGGTTGTTCCTGTTTTTCGCACCCCTAAATCTACAGTAGTTTTCTCATTTTCCAGGTAGAATTTTGTCCCGTTATAAATCAGCACCTGCGCTTCTCCGGAAGCAAAACTGGGGAGGAAATATACGGTCCACAGGAATAATGTCAGAAACAGGGGCCTCAATATGCTCATAATTGTGAATAATTAATCAGGCCAGTTTAGCCGGCACCGAAGATATAAAATACCCCTCAATTGCAATACTTAATAATTGCGAAAAATGGTTATCCGCAATCGTGACACTATAAAGATTTTTGGGTTTTACATATAGAAATAGAAATAGCGGCCTGAAAGGACAACTTAATTTTTGATTTGCCCTTACAGGGCGCCCGACGATGATTTTCAATTTAATCCCAGGGCGATGCCACTGGGCTGAATTTAGCTGGGCTTTCGGCCCGCAGCCGGATATCAATTTGCTTCCTTTGGCTTTTATTCTCACATTCAGCAACAAAAACTTTGTTTATTCCAAAAAAAGTCGGAAATTTGCACCCCTCTAAATACCTATTAAAGTTAATAATCAATTAAGATTTTAAAAGAAAATGCCAACAAAAATCAGACTACAGAGAAAAGGTAAAAAAGGTAAGCCTTTTTACCATTTGGTAATTGCGGATGGTCGTGCACCACGGGACGGAAAATTTATTGAAAGACTTGGCACTTATAATCCGATGACAGATCCTGCCACCATCGACATCAGTTTCGAACGTGCTTTGCACTGGTTGCAGGTTGGAGCTCAACCCACCGACACTGCGCGTTCTATCTTGTCGCGTGAAGGCGTACTATTGAAAGATCACCTTTTAAGAGGTGTGAAAAAAGGCGCTCTTACCGAAGAGCAGGCGGAAGAAAAATTCAAGGCATGGCTAAACGAAAAAGCTACCAAGCTTGAGCAAAAAGCCAAAGATGCCCAATTGTCAGAAAAAGAACTGGCCAAAAAACGCCTGGAAGAAGAGCGTAAAGTAAATGAAGCCCGCGCAGAAGCTTTAGCCAAAAAACTGGCCAAAGAAAATGTTAGGGAAGCAGTAGCTACTGAAGAAGAACCAGCAGCAGAAGAAGCAACAGAAGCCCCCGCAACAGAAGCCCCTGCAGCAGTAGAAGAGCCAGCAGCGGAAAAGCCAGCAGCGGAAGAAAAGCCGGCAGCAGAAGAAAAACCAGCAGCAGAAGAAAAACCAGCAGCAGAAGAAGCAAAAGAACAAGCTCCTGAGACTCCTGAAGCCGATGCCGATGAAAAGAAAAAAGAAGAGTAATATACCCCTTGGGTAAACAACTTATCACAAAGTGTTAAAACCTGCCAGGCAAATGCCCTGGCAGGTTTCTTTCAATCAGGGAGTCAGATTATGGAAAAAGAAAAATGTTTTTACCTGGGGATTAT
>SLOR01000066.1 GCA_007132395.1 Bacteroidales bacterium | reverse complement strand
CAGCGCCTCTTCGGCCCTGTCCGGACTGTGAAAACAGCTCTGATGCGAAAAACGTTGTTATAATGGCAAACAGGGTAAGGTATTGAATAAGTTTTGCTTTTTTCATTTTGAGTTAGAAATAAAATAAGTACTAAAAGAATAGGGTGTCGGATATCCCAACGCACCATTAGACGCAAACAAGGAGCGAAAGTTTAAGTTCGCTGTGCTGTATTAGGATTTTTTATGATTAGGACGGAAAAATGGGAGGAGAACTAAAAAAAACACCCTGTGATGGCAGAAGCCAGTCACAGGGTCTCTCTTCATGTTGTATTTGTTTGTGTTGTTTGTGGGGTTAAAAGTAAGAATTTTTTTGAAAAACAAAAAAAAATCAAAGTTTTTGCAAAATATTTTTAACAATTCAATGTTTGCAATGTTATAAAAGTGAGCAAGAATAGCAAATACATGGTGCTGGTAATGAGGAGAGATGAATTTTTTAACAATTCTCCATCGGCAGCCACAATGATGTTGTAAGGTGTTGATAATTAGTTCTCCGGTGCTGCCCCTGCGCATTCCGGCTGTTGATAAAGACCACTACGATTACTGTGGAAGATGAATGCTTTGTTATATCTTTGCCTCGTTAAAATCCCCAATCATTTTATGAGCGCAAATTATTCAGAAGACAGCATACGCACACTCGAGTGGAATGAACATATACGACTCCGTCCAGGGATGTATATCGGTAAGCTTGGCGACGGCAGTTCCCAGGACGATGGTATTTATGTTTTGATAAAAGAGGTGATAGACAATTCCATCGACGAGTTTGTTATGGGGTTCGGAAAAACCATTGAAGTTTCCATTGATGAAAAAATGGTTACCGTGCGCGACTACGGCCGTGGAATTCCCCTTGGAAAACTCGTGGACTGCGTATCCAAAATCAATACCGGAGCCAAATACGATAATAAAGTATTTCAGAAAAGTGTGGGACTTAACGGGGTCGGTACCAAAGCAGTAAATGCTTTGTCCAGCTATTTTACCATACAGAGTATCCGCGAGGGAAAAACCCGCAAAGCCAAATTTAATCAAGGTGCATTGCTTGAAGAAACCCCTGACGAGGAGAATAACGGACGCAAAGGAACCATTGTAACTTTTGTTCCCGATGAGGAAATTTTCGGCAAATACCGCTATATCAACGATTATATTGAAAAGCTGCTTTGGAACTATGTTTTCCTTAACCGCGGGCTTACCATACATTTTAACGGTACAAAATTTCACGCCGAAAACGGTTTGCATGATTTGCTCAGCCGCAATATCGATTCGCCCATGTGTTATCCCATTATTCATTTGATGGAGGATGACCTTGAGTTTGCTTTTACCCATAGTGCAACACAATATAGTGAGGAATATTTTTCATTTGTAAACGGGCAGCACACCACCCAGGGCGGAACCCACCAGAATTCATTCCGTGAGGCGCTTACCAAAACCATTCGCGAGTTTTACAAAAAAGATTTTGATGCCAACGACATCAAAACTTCCATCATCGTGGCACTTAGTATCAAAGTGCAGGAACCTGTGTTTGAATCGCAGACCAAAACCAAACTGGGTTCGATACATCTGGAGCCCAATGGTAAAGGAGCTTCCATCCGTAACTACGTGAGCGATATCCTCAAGCGCAGGCTCGACAATTACCTGCACATGAACCCCGATACGGCAGAAGCACTGCTGAGGAAGATTTTGCAAAGTGAGAAGGAACGCAAGGATATGGCCAGTATCAAAAAACTGGCTAAGGAAAGGGTGAAAAAAGCCAGCCTGCACAACAAGAAACTGCGCGATTGCCGTATACACTATAGCGACAATCATGAACGTCGCCTGGATTCTACCCTGTTCATCACAGAGGGTGATTCAGCTTCCGGCAGCATTACCAAGGCACGCGATGTAAACACCCAGGCCGTGTTCAGCCTCAAAGGTAAGCCACTGAACTGCTACGGGCTCACCAAAAAAATTGTTTACGAAAACGAGGAGTTTAACCTGTTGCAGGCAGCACTGAATATTGAAGATAGCCTGGAAGACCTCCGCTACAACAATATAGTAATCGCCACCGATGCCGATGTGGATGGTATGCACATACGCCTGCTGCTGATTACTTTTTTCCTGCAGTTCTTCCCCGACCTGGTACGTAACGGGCACCTCTATATCTTGCAGACTCCCTTATTCCGGGTGCGCAACAAGCAAAAGACTATCTATTGTTACTCCGAACAGGAGAAACGTGATGCCATGGAAGAGTTGAAAGGCAAGCCCGAGATTACACGATTCAAGGGATTGGGTGAAATATCGCCCGATGAGTTTGGCGGTTTTATTGGAAAGAACATCCGGCTGGATCCTGTTTTACTCAAAAAAGACGTGATACTTAAAGACATGCTGGAGTTTTATATGGGTAAAAACACCCCGGAACGGCAGAACTTCATTATCGATAACCTACGTGTGGAACTGGATACAGTGGAAGTTTAAAACCATATGAGCATTGCTTTAAAAAGAATTACCTCAAAAAAAGAACTGGAAATTATTGGGGAACTCTATATTTCTGCTTTCTGCGCTGAAGAAAGACTTGAGTTTACTCAACTTCAGGAGTTACTTCTTCATCCACATTGTGTAATCAACCAGATAATTTTCAGAGACGCCATTGCCGGATTCTGCATTTACTGGCAATTCGATTCCTTTTTATTTCTGGAGCATTTTGCCATAGAACCCGAATTGCGGGGACAGAAAATAGGGGAGCAGGTGCTGATACTGCTGAAAGAAATGCACCAAAAGCCCATTATCCTGGAGGTTGAACCAGCCACGGATGTCAACAGCGTAAGACGCATTAAGTTTTATGAAAGAAACGGATACTACCTGCTTCCGGTAAAGTACAGACAACCCTCCTACGATGGAATAAAACCTTCGCTCGATTTGCTTCTTATGAGTAACATGGCTGAAATAGCTGATACCATTGTCAAAAGGTATATCAGTGATATTCATAAGGAAGTTTATGGAGTTAAATCCTGAAAAGATTTTTTGGAATAATACCGATTATGACACTCGTTTTGTGATTGATATAACATTCAAGCCCTATGAGGATTGAGAGTTGCGATGCCTTACCCGTTACGTGCAATTAGCTCTAGTCTTTTACTGTCCAGAATTTCGATGCTTTTTCCTGATACTTTAATGATGCCATCTTTTTGTAGTGATGACAGGCAACTTATCACACTTTCCTTTGAGTAACCTACTGTATCTGCCAGTTCAATGCGCGAGAAAGGCATTTGAAATTCGTTGCTTTTAAATACCGATGATAGTTCCATAAGTACAGTGCTGATAGCGCCATCGGCATTTTTATGACTCAGGTATACAAGGTCATGTACAATTTTGTTGGTCATTAACGACATTAGCTGTACGATATGAACTGCATAATCACCATTTTCTCTTATAGTTTGCTCGAAAACTGCACGGTCTATTAACCTTACGGAGGAAGGGTTGATGGCCACTGCCGAGAAATCAAAGCTTCTTTTTACGAATGAGCACATCAGTCCGATAAAGGAATCGTCTGCAATAATTTTAAAGACGGTAGAACGCTGCTCGTCCTCCACACTGAGTTTGGCCATCCCTTGCTCCAGGAAAAGGATATGTCCTGCGGTAACGCCCTGCTTGATGATGGTTTCATCTTTTTTAAATTGCAAAACATAAGAATGCTCAAAAAGCTGATCCTTTTGTTCTTCTGTGAGGCTGTGGTGCCATAGACAGCTGGTATGCCGGTTTTTTCTTCTCATGACTTTTAGGATGAAAAATGCAATATTACACTTTTTTTTATGAAATACTCCTTGTGTAAAAGAAGGATTGTTTACCGCTGGTTTTCGAATTGTTACAAAGTTAACAACTAATTTAGCATTGATTTACTAAAGAAACCAGATTGTTTAACAATAAAACCTTTTAATTATGTCCGATTTAACTTTTAAAATCAACGCAGAAAGCGCCAGTGCCGCTAAAACCATCGTAAAAGCACGTAATTTTGAAATCGTGGTAGATGAGCCCGAAAGCCTTGGAGGTACAGATAGTGCCGCAAATCCCGTAGAATATGTCTTGGCTGCTTTTGCTGGTTGCCTGAATGTAATGGGGCATCTTATTGCCGGCGAAATGGGGTTCAAGCTCAATGGGTTAAAAATCGAAATCAGCGGTAATCTAAATCCTGCAAAACTCTTTGGAAAACCTTCACAGGACAGGGCTGGTTATAAAGCCATCACCGTGAAGATGCTGCCGGACACTGATGCTGATGAAGATACCCTGCAAGAATGGATGCATAAAGTAGAGGAGCGATGCCCCGTAAGCGATAACCTGCAAAACATCACTCCTGTAAAAGTAGAACTGGGAAAACCCGAATTGGTGTAAAGCGTTAGCGAACTTACTAAACTTATCTCAGGCTAAAGCTATCCCAGTCGTTAGCGACCCTGAACTTCTTACGGAAATCATCCAACTGACATTTGGGCATGGGGATGGTTTCCGTTTTTTCATCGTGGGGCATGAGGTCTGAAAAGTTTTCTCCCATTGGGCTGATTAGTGCCGAATCGCCCGAATGGGTGATATTGTTTCCGTCGGGTCCGATACGGTTTACGCCAATAACAAAACACTGGTTTTCGATAGCCCGTGCCATGAGCAATACCCTCCATGGGTGGCTGCGTGCTTCGGGCCAATTGGCAACACACACAATGGCGTCATAGTCAAATCCTTTTTCTTCGGTGTAGTTGTTTTTGCACCATACAGGAAAGCGAAGGTCGTAGCAAACCAGCAAAAGAAATTTCCACCCTTTGTACTCCACTATGACTTTCTCTTGTCCCGGGCTGTAATGTTTATCTTCACCGGCAAAGGTAAACAGGTGTTTTTTGTCGTAATGCTGAAAACTACCATCGGGGGTTACCCAGTAAAGACGGTTGAAGTATTTGCCATTTTCCCTGGTGGCAATACTGCCGCACATCACTACACCTCTTTCCTGTGCTGTTTTCTGCATCCACTGAAAGCTTTCTCCCATATGGGATTCAGCGTATTTTTCGGGCTGCATGGTAAAGCCGGTGGTAAACATTTCGGGCAACACGACGATTTCGGAGAAATCCTCCATCATGCTGATTTTTTTCTCCAGCATGTCACGATTGGCCTGTGGGTTTTCCCAGTGTAGGGGTGTTTGTACGAGCGTTACTTTTATATTCGACATAATATCTCTGCTGCTTTTTCCAGGGTTTCATTGCTCTTTGCAAAGCAAAACCTCAGGGTTTGGTTATTAACAGGTTTATGATAGAAATAAGAGTTGGGCACCGATGCTACACCAAATTCTTTGGTGAGGCGGGTGGCAAATTCCATCTCCGGCTCCTCGCTGATGGCGCTGTAGTCCAACACCTGGAAGTAGGTTCCGGATGCAGGAATCAGTTTAAAGCGTGATCCCTTAAGTAACTCCAGGAAATAATCTCTTTTTTCCTGAAAGAACCCACCCAGGTTCAGATAGTTATCCTTATTCTGTAAAAAATCTGCCACTGCACACTGTACGGGGGTGTTTACACAAAACACGACGAACTGATGTACTTTTCTGAATTCCTTCATCAGGTTTTCGGGTGCAACGCAGTAGCCCAGCTTCCAACCAGTGGCGTGAAAAGTTTTCCCGAAAGAACACATGACAAGGCTGCGCTTTGCCAGGCCGGGGAAGCGGCATACACTCTGATGCTCGCGCCCGTCGAAAATAAGATGCTCATATACTTCATCGCTCAGAATGATAATCCCGGTATTTTTGGTGAGTTTTTCCAGTTGGGCCATATCAGCAGCAGAAAGGATGCTTCCGGTGGGGTTGTGCGGGCTGTTGATAATTATCATGCGGGTGCGGCCGTTGAGGTGTTTTTTTACCTCATCCCAGTCGATATGATAATCGGGCAATTTGAGCTGCACACATATGGGCATACCCCCGGCCAGCTTAATGGCAGGTACATAACTGTCGTAAGCGGGTTCGAAGACAATTACCTCGTCATCCTCGCGGATAAATGCCTGTATGGCTGTAAAGATAGCCTGTGTGGCGCCTGCAGTTACCGTTATCTCCGTTTCCGGATTGTATTGTGCAGTATAAAGAAACGCTGTTTTCTCTGCAATGGCTTCCCTTAGCCGGGGCAAGCCTGGCATGGGAGAATACTGGTTGTGACCTTCACGCATGTATTTGTGCACCAGTTCAACCAGTTCACCGGAAATGGGAAAGTCAGGAAACCCCTGCGAAAGGTTAATGGCATTATGCTCTTTTGCCATCTGCGACATGATGGCAAATACAGAAGTGCCGGTTTGGGGTAGTTTTGATGTAATTGCATCCGGAAATAGTTCCATGGATATAGTTTTTTATGAAAAGATTAAAAATGTTTTAATATGACTTGAGGGTATTTTCTTTTCTGTCTGACGAATTTACCCTAATTTTGTACCTCGATTTTTTGCCAGGGACCTATGAGATTGGGTTGGCAAAATTAACACAAATATTACAGGATAGAGCAGGAATAAAAGCCAATATTGACGAAATTTTCTCTATATGTTGAAACCCTGTAGGTTTGATAACTAATGCCATTTATTACCATTTGTTTAACGAAAAAAAGGAAAAAGATGAAGACTATTGACGGAATGAATTTTGCCGGCAAACGCGCACTGATCCGTGTGGATTTTAATGTGCCATTAAACAAGGATTTTGAAATTACCGATGATTCGCGTATGCGTGCAGCGGTTCCCACCATAAAGAAGATTCTGGATGACGGAGGTTCTGTCATTCTTATGTCGCACCTGGGACGCCCCAAGGATGGGCCCGAAGATAAGTTTTCATTGCGCCACCTTACCAGTCACCTGGAAAAACTTACCGGAGCTACTGTTAAATTTGCAGACGACTGCATGGGCGAATCAGCTGAGAAGATGTCTTCTGAGCTAAAGGCCGGAGAAATCCTGCTGCTGGAGAACCTTAGGTTTTACAAAGAAGAAACCAAAGGCGATGAGGAATTTTCGAAAAAACTGGCCTCCTATGCCGACGTTTATGTGAATGATGCTTTTGGCACAGCACACCGTGCCCATGCTTCTACCACCATCGTTGCCAGGCATGCGGGCGACAAAATGTTCGGCTACCTGATGGAGCGCGAGCTTAGCAGCATCGACAAAGTGTTGCACGATACCAAAAAACCTTATACAGCAATTATTGGCGGAGCAAAGGTTTCTTCCAAAATAGAAATAATCAACAACCTGCTTGAAAAAGCCGACGACCTCATTATTGGCGGAGGTATGATGTTTACCTTTATCAAAGCCAGGGGTGGAAGCGTGGGAAGCAGCCTTGTAGAGGATGATTTCCTGCAAACCGCCAGAGACATCATGGCAAGGGCACAGGAAAAAGGCGTGAAGTTGCATATTCCTGCCGACGCACTGGTAGCTGATAAGTTTGATAATGATGCCAACCGCAAAATGGTGCAGGCCGATGCCATTGAAGATGGATGGATGGGACTGGATATCGGTACAGAAAGTATTGAGGCCCTTGCCGCAGTGATTGAAAATTCCAAAACAGTGCTATGGAACGGGCCCATGGGCGTTTTTGAAATGTCGAATTTCGCAGCAGGCACAAAATCCATTGCCGATTCGCTGGTAAAAGCTACCGAAAAAGGCGCATTTACCCTTGTGGGTGGAGGTGATTCTGTAGCTGCCATCAACCAGCTCGGGCTTGCCGACAAAGTGAGTTACGTGAGCACTGGTGGTGGTGCCTTGCTCGAATATATGGAGGGAAAAGAACTTCCAGGCGTTGCAGCCATCAATGAATAATACTCTCTTATTTTAGTAAAACTATCCGGCCTGAAAACCCATCTGTTCTTACAACAGATGCATTCAGGCCGGTGTTTTTTTATGCCTCAATCCCTAATCGCTTCGCTCCCGGGACTTCGCTCCGTTCAACCTCAACCTTAACCTCAGCCTCACTCTATCCTTCCGATTGCATCCATAAGCACTTCCATTCTGTTGCGCAACTCCAGTCCGGTAACGGGGTAATTGTTCACAATTAAAGTAAATGCCAGTAGCTTGCCTTTTCGGCTTTGGGTATAGCCGGTATAAGCTCTTACATTGCCCAGAAAACCACTTTTGGCCGTCAGCACACCCCTTGAAGGGGAGTTTAGAAACATCCTGGCCAGGGTGCCGCTTTCGCCGGCAATGGGAAAACCTTTTGTCAATGCAGGATATAAGGCATCATCGTTGGCAGCAAATACCATCATCTGCGTTAACTGACTTACAGTAATATTATTGAAGGGAGATAAGCCGCTTCCATCATGTACACGTAAACCTGTAACATTTATGCCTCTCTCTTCCCAGAATTCGGTAATTACTTCTGCCCCCTTGCTGTATGACCCTTCTCCTTTAAATTTTTGCCCCAGGGTTTTTATAA
The DNA here is from genome assembly GCA_007132395.1 of Bacteroidales bacterium. Taxonomy (GTDB): domain Bacteria; phylum Bacteroidota; class Bacteroidia; order Bacteroidales; family UBA7960; genus SKVR01. The sequence goes on along the minus strand of SLOR01000066.1, from coordinate 1,073 downwards.
GATTTTCGGCATAAGTGTTTACGCTGGCCATATTGGTTCTTTGGGTAATGTCGGCCAGGGTAGGCGATAACCATCGGCTCAGGATTACCCTGTTTTCAGCGGGGGTAATGTTTTGCGCGGTTTGATGGGTAAGAGCGTGGCCTTCCACAGTGATTTGCTCATTTTTCAGAAATTCTGCAAAAACCCTGGCAAGGTATTTCCCCGGGTCGGGCAGTGAGCCCCGTACGGCAAAGTTACTCTGTCCCAGGGGTACAGTACCCGTTAGCCAGCGGGTGTCCTGGCCGGGTACGCCGTAAATGTAAACTCTGTCGCCCGAGCCGCGGGGGCCGGTGCTCACGTCGTTTATAAAATCCATTTCCGGCACGGTGGGAGAGGTGCTGTTCACCCTTGCCGGGGCGCCCTCTCTGGTGGCGGGTTCAAAAAAAACGGTGTACATGTTTTCGTGTACGGTAAGGGCATGGGCTCCGGCTCCATAATAGTTACCAATATCTTCCCACATCCATTTGGGTGGAATCATATGCTTGTCGAAATAACTTCCATCGGCAATAATGTTTCCCTTTACTGCAGTAATCCCAGAGCTTCGGATATCGCTGAGCCAGGTAGAAAAGGTGTTTTTCAGCTCCAGGGAATCGTGCAACTGGGTTGCCCCCAGAGTGGGGTCACCCGTACCGGTAATGTAAAGATTGCCATGAAGAATACCGTTTTCGATATGTCCGTCATACTGAATCAGGGTCTCAAAACGGTAGTCGGTTCCCAATAAAGCCAGGCTGGTTAAAGTTGTCATTGCCTTTTGGGCAGATGCGGGAATAAGGCTGAGATTGGGGCTGACAGACAGAATTTCTTTCCCCGATTGTACATCCATAACCATAAAGCCCCATGCGGCATTTTCCATGAAGGGGTTGGCAGAGAAGTCCTCCACTGCTTTTTGCAAAGGTCTTGTTTTTTGCCCTGCAACGGGTTGCATGGCAGCAAGGATAAACAATGCGATAAGGACTAAAGGAGAAAATAAGAAGTTTCGGGATTGCATTATGCGTTACTTTAAAGAGTTTACAAAACAAGTTAAAACCTTTTTT
>SLOR01000061.1 GCA_007132395.1 Bacteroidales bacterium | reverse complement strand
TGCGCTCCAGCCTGAATATGGCACAACAGGAGTATTTGCGTAACATCAAGATATCCTCCGAAAACCTGCTTAATATCATCAACGATATTCTCGACCTGAGTAAAATAGAAGCCGGAAAAATGGAACTTAAACCTGTTCAGATTAATTTGGCCAAATTTATGGAGCAGATTTCCGAAATCTATCAACCCCAGGCCAGACATAAGGGAATTATATTCAGTTGGCAAATTAATCCGTTACTACCCAAAATGGTATTTGTGGATGAGAATCGACTTAAGCAACTTGTCAACAATCTATTGTCCAATTCCTTTAAATTTACGAGAATGGGCGAAATTTCCGTTACGTTTGATATCATTGAGAAAACGGAGAATACCTTGCAGTTATCTTGCCAGGTGAAAGATACAGGGCTGGGAATCAGTAAGGAAAACCAGAATCAGATTTTCGAAAAGTACACCCAGATTGAAACTTCTTTCGTACGGCCTTTTGAAGGAACCGGGCTGGGCCTTGCTATCTGCAAAGAACTTTCCAACCTCATGGGAGGAGATATAAAAGTAGAGAGTGAACAGGACCAAGGAAGTATTTTCACGTTTACCTTCAAGGCGCATTACGATAATAAAGACGATGAGAAGAAGGAAGAGGAAATCAGCAGGGAGTTGCTGAATTTCAATCTGAGAATCCTGCATGTAGAAGACAAGTTGGTAAACCAGAAAGTGGTGGGCTTCATGCTTTTTAATGCAGGTTGCGATGTTGATTTTGCCCGAAACGGACAGGAAGCCATAGAACTATATGCTCCCGGCAAATACGATATTATTCTTATGGATATACAGATGCCTGTAATGGATGGTATATCGGCATGCAAAGAGCTCAGGCGCCTGCATGGCAATCAGCTTTGCCCGGTTGTCGGCCTGAGTGCCAATGCCCTGGAAGGTGATGCAGAAAGATTTATTGAACTGGGATTGGATGACTACATAACAAAGCCCTTCAGGCCCCAGCAGTTGTATGAAAAACTGCTAATGTGGACAAACAAACAAAATCAGTCTTCCGGCTCAGCCCTTTATGGCTGATTTGCCTTGCTTCCTGATTTTTCCTTTTTTTTTCTTTTCAACTTTTCCCGCAGGTCATGTAAATCAGATGTAGTGTAAAGAAAATCCCTGAAGCGACTTCCTGTAATCTCAATAAACATTATCCACTGGTAAATTGTGCTTCCCGTGTACGCAAGCGAGGCTGTAATACCGGCGCCGGCCAGTCCGAAACGGGGTATCAGAAATATACCACATGCCAGGGTAATAATCAGGCCAATTGCTGAGCCTATGGCGTTATGCTGTTGTTTGCCTGTGCCAGAAAAATAATGACTGAAAATCTGCGAAAGGCTCAGGGTAAATATGCCCGGTGCCATATAGATGATTACCGTTTTTACTTTTTCAAATCCCTCCCCGAAAACATAGGCGTAAACCCATGCTGGCAGAACCAGCAGGCCTGCCAGGCAAAATGCAACAATGGCCGCGATTATTTTGATGAGCCGTATGCTCGTGATTCGGGCATACTCCGGATCCTGATTGTTGGAGATGCTGCTGTACTGTACCAGGGCAAAACTTTTCCCGAAAATCCATACTCCTTCCGATAATTGGACCCCGCTGGTATATATGCCCAGGAAAGCCCGCCCCATAAAGTTATCCATAAGAAAATAAGACAGCCGGTAGTTAAGCAATTGCAATGCATTGGCAATTTGCAGGAAACCTCCATAGCGAATCATTTTTGCCCATCCGCTGAACAAGCCGGTTTTAGATTCTTCACTGAAATAGCGGGCAATAAAGGCCCATCCTGTCAGGGTTGCCAGCCCGTATGCCCAATATAGGCTATGGATATAAAGCAAAAAACTTTTTTCAGTTGCCATTAACAGGTTTACCCCAAAAACGGCCAGTAGTGATGCAGCCTGTAAAAGTAAAATGAGATTAAAAACCTGTATTTTTTGTTTCCCAAGTAAAACCGTGTAGGCAAAAGAATTGAGGTAAAACAGAAAAGAAAGCATTATCAGGTGGTGCAGCATGTCCTTTTGAAATAACTGCGTGTAAAACAGAATGACATAGGCCAATACATGTACTATGATTGCCCAGGTAAATGACACCGCCAATAGTCGGGGTAATGGTGAGCGGGGCACCAGGTAAACCAGCGCCGGACCGCCTGCTATGCCACATACAAGCTGCAGCAACGACAAACTCAGCAGAAACATACTGATGTTTCCGTATTGCTCTGCACCCAGATGGCGTGTTGCCATTATCACCGTGAGAAACCCCAGAGCGGTAATGGCAATTTTTGTAAGCGTGGTACCTGCTATATGTTTAAACATAGTTGGTTATGTTTATGGGTGCCTTTTGGAGGTTTTGCCCAAAACGCTTTGGTACAAATGATTGGTTTTTAGGCTAATAGTTTCCGGGCTGTAGTTTTGTGTGATAAAACTGCGCAATTCTTCGGGTTTATAATTCTGGTAATTGTCCAGCATGTAATCCATGGTTTTCGCGATAGTGGCAGGCCCGGTATCTGGAGTAATCACACCCAGTTGTTGTGAAATGTGCCTGCTGAAATCGGCTACATTGCTTACCGCCACGGGGATGCCGCAGGCCAGGCTTTCGTATACCACTATTCCGAAGGTTTCGTAATGGCTGAAAAGCACCAGTGCCCGGGCCCGGCTGAGAAGTTTTGCCAATTTTTCTCCTTCCAATAATCCCGTAAATACAACATGCTTGTCTTTAATGCCCAGTTCTTCCGCCAGTGCAATGCTCGCCGGTAAGTCGGCCCCTTCGCCCACCATTTGCAAAATAAAGTCGTTTCGCTTTTGCGAAAGCAACTTCACCCCATGCAAAATTCCCGACATATTTTTCGATATTTCCTCAAAACAGCTGATATGAACAAGGGTTTTGCGTTCAGCGTTTTCTGCGTGGGGGCGTATCCTGAACAACCGTGTGTCTACCACATTGGGAAGTAAATCGAAGGATTTACACAAACCTTGTTTAACCATTGCATCTCCCAGTTTTTCTGATACCACGGTGAGGCCACCAGATTGCCCAATGAGATATTTTGTAAGTCTTTTGTGCAAAACTCCCATACTCAGGCTATGCGTGTCAAAATATCTTGACCAATGCTCGCTGATTACATAAGGAATTTTGTATCGCCATTTAAGGTAATATGCCCAAAGTGCGGTACGTGTAAGAATGTTTACATGGCAAATGTCGGGCAGCCCATGGTTCTGCTTCATCCAGCGCAAGGCTTTGTAATATGCAGCTACCCAGCGAAGGAAATTTGCCGGTCTTTTCAGCAGTCCTTTTTCCCGGTGGCGATAATACAGGATATATTCGTGCAACTTGCCTTCCTGTCGTGTTTCTGCGAATGTTTTTTCTTGTTTTCCCTGCTGGCGGCACACGTGTATTACCACCACATGGTTTTGCAATGCCACGGCCCGGGCATGTTTTTGTACAAATAACCCGAACATGCTGTCGTAACGTGTAGGGTACCACGCTGACAAAAAAAGGACTTTTAAAGGTTTGCCGGGCAAATGAGAATTCATAAAACAGAAAATACTTTTACAGATATTTCTCAAAAATACATATTGCTTTTTGCTTATGGACATATTTTTCGTACTGTTTGCACTTTTTTCAGCTTTAAACTTCTTAGACTTAATTTGTGCTACCGGAATAGATGCGAGATTGCTTGCTATGTCAGGGCGATGTCGAAATATTCCGGTGTGTAATTCTTTGAAAATAAATGCGAAGAATGTTTTTTGTGAATTCTGATGAAAAAGAGCTTTTTTATTTTGGTAAATTAATATACATTTGCACTCGCAATTACACGGTGGATGTAGCTCAGTAGGTTAGAGCATCAGATTGTGGTTCTGAGGGTCGTGGGTTCGAGTCCCATCTTCCACCCCAAAATTCAAAAAAGAGCCTGTGAGGAAACTTGCAGGCTCTTTTTTTTGTAATTACCAATCAGAAATCCTACGTTTGCAGCTGATATTTTATATAAGTTAGCTATAACCTGAACCGGAAAAATCCGTATATAACCTATAAAAAGTATCAGGGTACACCGTAATTTTACGGCTGTATTTTTACGCATTGTACCGGCATCAAATGTTTTTTGAGGATCGCCTGACCATAAATATGAACTAAACTACATGATAATGAAGGCACTTTTACGATTATCCCTGGCTGTATTTTTTCTTTTTGCTACAGGGCAGTATACCCTGCAGGCCCAGTTTGTTCCCGAGCCTTTCAAGCCGGAAGCACTGCAAAAAGATAATGCGGGCTTTGAACTAAAAAATCAGGAAGAGGTAATTTGGTGGGAAGACTTTGACGGTGAGTTGCCCGAGGGATGGCTCAATGTCGATAATAACGGTTTTTGCGGTTTTCAGCATACATATAGCGGGCCGCAGGGTCCCTTTTCTGTGGGTATGCCACCACTGAATTCTCAAACCGCCGATAATGGTTTCATGATTCTGGATTCGGATTTGTGCTCTTCGCAAAGCGATGAGGGGGGAGCTACGGATGCCTGGTTGCAAAGCCCGCCCATCGACCTGTCAGATTATCACAATGTAATGCTACGGTTTCAGCATAACTTCAGGTTTTGTTGTTCTCCCGCTGAAACATTGCTGCTGGCCGAGGTAAGTACCGATGGCGAAAACTGGACATCCTTTGATGTGCGCAACGGCCTTTCGCCCAACAACACCAGCGCCAACCCGGTGCATCAGGCCATCAATATTTCTGATATTGCAGCAGGGGAAGAGCAGGTATGGGTGCGGTTTCGTAAAACCGGTGCCACACACTACTGGTGGATGATCGACGATGTGATGCTGGTTTCCTTTATAGAGAACGATCTGGAAATTACACAGGTACATTTTAATCATGGATATACGCAGGTTCCCATGGGGCAGCAGCAGGCATTCCGCTATGCTGCCGAGGTAAGAAATGCAGGGGGGATGCCGCAAACCGGTGTGGTTTTATCGGCAGAGGTAAACCGTTTGCTTTTTACTTCTTCTTCGCAGGAGGTTGCTTCCATGGCCCCCGCACAACAGCTTACCCTAAGAGTACAGGATGATTTTCTGGCACCGGCTCCCGGATTGTACCATGCTGTTCTGCAGCTTCATCAGGATCAGGAGGATCAGGTTCCTGCAAGTAATAGCGCCGAAGTCCGGTTTCTTATTTCTGACTCGGTTTACGCTCGAACTTCCGCAGAGTATGATGCTGCTACATACATCACGCTCAGTGAAGAAGTGCAGGGCGCCGGCAATATTTTCACCCTTGTTGAAGACACAGAGCTTACAAGCGTTGCTTTTGCGCTTCACGAAAATTCTGCAAATGAGGGTGTACTGATTGCCAGGGTTTACAGAAAAACAGAGAACAGCTACACTCAGGTGTGGGAGATGCAACACACGATTGCCGCAGATGATATCACCCAGGAAGATGAACACAATTATATTGTTCTTGGTTTGAATGAGCCCCTGGAACTGGAAAGCGGAGACTACCTGGCCGAAATCAGCCTGGAAGAAGGTGCTGAAATTATTCTTGCCGCACAAAGCATTCAGGGGCAACCTGACGGTGCTTCTCTTGTAAGGAACAACAATCAGTGGAGTCAGGCTGATGCTGTACCGGTTATACTTTTGCATATGGGCAATAATGTGGCAGAATGCGATCCTCAATATGGTTTTGTGATTGAAAATGCCCTTTGCGGTACTGCCAGCGGTGCTGTTGAAGTGGTGCCGCTTACCGGCATCGGACCTTTTGTTTTTGCCTGGGATGATGACTCCGAACTGGATTCTCCTTTACGTGAAAATCTTGAAGCAGGAGAATATACACTCACGGTTACCGACGGCTATGGCTGTGAAAAAGAACTTACCGTAGTGGTGGAAGATGAAGAAATTGTACTGGAGTATGAAGTAACCGATGCCATTTGTGGTGAGGGTGGTGTAGCCCGCATTATTCCTCTTAACGGACAGGAGCCTTTTAGTTTTTCATGGTCGCACGACAGCGAAACAGATGAGGCTCATCTTGTGGATTTAGATCCCGGTACCTATACCGTAATATTCAGCGATGCCAACAATTGTATTGCTGAGATAACTTTTGAAATAGAGAATATCAACGTACTTCCGGTGGATATTTCTACTCAGACAGCCTGGTGCGGCTCGGCCACGGGAAGTATCGAATTAACCCCCACGGCCGGAACTGCTCCCTACACTTTTACCTGGAGCGGGCAACCGGATATTGATGGCCCACTGGCAGAAAACATGCTGCCCGGCGTGTATGACTTTATAGTAAGCGATGATACCGGATGCGAGAATGCCGGTTCAGCTACTGTAGTCAACCAAAATTATACCCTCAATGTGGGTGTTGATGTTACCGACGCTACCTGCGGGCTGGCCAACGGTGTGCTCAATGCATCTGTTGCCAACGGGCAAGGACCTTACACTTACCAATGGTCAAATGGTTTGTCGGGCGAAGAAATTGAAAATATTGCTCCCGGCACCTATGAAGTGTTGGTTTATGATGAGTTTGGCTGCGAAGGAACCCGGGAAATAATAGTGGATAATATTGGGGCCATGCCTTCGGTAACATATGTAATTGTTGATTCTGAAAACTGCGGTGAAGCCACTGGTTCCATTTCTGTTTTTGCAGATGACCCGGCAGCACAATACACTGTTTCCCTGCTTAACGGAGATAAAAACTTGCTTGGCCAAAAGGATGAAGGAGGAGACAATGGTGGTAATGGAAACGGAGATGATTCCATTTTTAGCCTGCATGATTTGCCATCAGGTCAATACATATTAAGTGTTACTGCAGAAGATGGATGTGAGAATATTCTTGTGGTGAACGTGAGTGATTCCGGCGCACCTGAAATAGAAGCACAGGTGCAGCATATCAGTTGCTATGGTGAAACGGACGGACAAATTGCTGTAAGTATCACCGGAGGTACTGATCCGCAATATCTCTGGAATGACCCGGCAAGCTCAACAGGCACTTCCATCGACCAACTGGGTGCCGGCATATATACCCTTGAACTTACCGATGGTGATTGTTTCGCCGTAGAATCTTTCGAGGTGATTGAACCCAAGCAACTTGCCGCTAATGCTATTTTGAGCCATATTGTTTGTGCCAATGATGAAATGGGCAGTATTGTACTGCAAACAACCGGAGGGCGCACCCCCTATAGCCATATCTGGAGTAATGGTTTCTCAGGAAGCAATCTGCAGGATGTGGCTGCCGGAACCTATTCTGTAAAAATTACCGATTACAGCTACTGTGAATTCGAAGCTACTTATACCATTACTGCCAACGAGCCACTTGAAATGAATACAGTAATCAACCACGCCACACCCGGTGCCAGCAATGGTAGCATCAGTGTATCGGTAAGCGGTGGTGTTGGTCCGTATGTTTACCTTTGGAATACCGGGCACCAGGTTCCCCAAATCAGCGGACTGGCCACCGGTAGTTATACCATCACAGTTACGGATCAGGAAGGCTGCGAAGTGGAAGAGGTGATTAGTCTTGGCACCGTGAGTACCGACAATCAAACCTTTACGGAAGGCATCAGGGTGTACCCCAATCCCGTAGAAAACCGCTTGCATATTGTGAGTGATGATTTCTGCCATAGCGCTGCTGCAACAGCCCAGGTTTTTACGATTATGGGCGAAAAAGTGATGCAAAGGCAACTGGATTCAGCCGACCTTAAGCAGGGTCTTACCATTGAAACCGGCAACCTGGCTCCCGGTGTGTATATATTGAATGTACGTTGCGGAGAGCAAAACCAGCAGGCACGTTTTATGAAAAAGTAGTTTTTTGAAAGAATAGCTGTTTCAGAAATAATAAAAATTTCAGGGGTTATCCAGACCGGATAACCCCTGTTTTTTATGGCACTGTAAATGGATTTAGGGTTATTTGGTGTATATTTGCCTGAATTAAAAAATGCATGATGGTACATCGGGAAATCCTTAGTTTGATACACAAGGAGTTTTTGCTGGAATGGCGGCAGAAGCACGCCCTGGGAGGGATTGTTCTTTACCTGGTTTCTACCATTTTTATCTGTTACCTGTCTTTTACAGGCCTTATGTCAGTGCCTGTATGGAATGCCCTTTTCTGGATAATCATTGCTTTTGCCAGTTTGAATCTTGTACTGAAAAGCTTTGGTGAGGAAAACTCGGGTCGCAAACTCTACCTCTATACCCTGGCTTCGCCACAGGCGGTAATTTTTTCCAAGATACTGGTCAACAGTCTTACAATGATAGTGCTCGGGGTGTTGGGGTTTATTCTTTTCAACCTTTTTATGGGAAATATTGCCGGCGGGAAACCGGTTTACTGGCTTGTGCTCATTACCGGTGTGGTGGGTTTTTCCTCTGTGCTTACCATGGTTAGCGCCATAGCCGGGCAGGTGCGCAATAATTTTACACTGATGGCGGTGCTGGGCTTTCCCCTTATTCTGCCCTTGCTGCTGTTGCTTATCCGCTCTTCCCTGGCAGCCCTTCAGGGCGCTGGTGTTGCAGATGTTGGCTCCGACCTGCTGGTAATACTCTTGCTTGTATTGATTTCTTTAACACTATCAAATATTTTGTTTCCGTATCTTTGGAAAGATTAAAAAACACCAACTATTCACCCATGAAGCCAACAACCTGGAACTATATCTGGAAGATTTTCACCATCGTTCTTATGCTTTATGTTATACTGGGAGGGATGCTCATGGAAGTGCCCGTATTGCCGGTTATCCATCAAACCATCAGAAATATTTACTTCCACGTGGGGATGTGGTTTTCCATGATATTCATCCTTTTTGCCGGATTTATCTTCAGTCTGCGGTATTTGCGCACCTTTCATCCCCGTTTCGACAGGATGGCCTATGCCACGGTAAAAACCGGACTTGTCTTTGGATTTCTGGGGCTGATTACCGGCATGATATGGGCAAAGTACACCTGGGGGGTGTATTGGGTGAATGATCCCAAGCTCAACGGTGCCGCGGTAGGTATCCTGGTTTACCTGGCCTATATGGTGCTACGTTCCTCGGTGGAGGATCCGGAAAAAAGAGCACGGCTGGTTGCGGTATATAAAATCTTTGCTTTTGTAATCATGTTTGTATTTATCATGATTCTGCCCAGGCTTACCGGGGCTTCCATACACCCCGGTGTAGATGGAAACCCTGCCCTGGCCACCGGCGATCTTGACCCGCTTATGCGTAGGGTTTTCTTCCCGGCCATCGCTGCATGGATGTTGTTTGCATGGTGGGTATATACCCTTGTGTATAGAATGGATACTGTAAAAGAAAAAATCAATCAAATAAATATTGACCCATCATGATGGAACTACACGGTAAAATTTATGTTGTTGCACTGGTGCTGGCCATAATTTTCGCGGGCCTTGCATTTTTTCTGTTTTTCCTGGAAAGAAGGCTGGGGAAGCTGGAGCAAAAACTGGATGAAATTTCTGAAGTAAAGGAACAGGCCAGAAAGCAACACTGATTGGGGCAGATGTAAAAGC
>SLOR01000306.1 GCA_007132395.1 Bacteroidales bacterium | reverse complement strand
TTACAAACCCGCGACGAGGCCCCCGATAACCGGGATGCGCTCTATGCGCTAATCGACGTGGAAATGTGGTCGGGCAATTATAACCAGGCCATACGCTATTTGGATCAGGCACTGGCACACCAGCCCAACAACACCCACCTGCTCTACAGGAAAGCCCTTGCACTTAAGGAAACCGGCGACGAAACTGCCGCCGTGGTAATTCTTAACCAAATCCTGGATTTGGACCCCTCCTACCGTGAGGCAAAAGATTTACTTGAGTCTATCCGCACGCGAAGATTACGCAATCATGCGGGAGTTGGCTATCGTGGACATTATTTCCATGAAACCGGCGCCGACCCCTGGCACCTGTATTATGCAGAACTGGGAAGAAGAACCAACTTTATCGGCCCCCTCACCCTTAGGGTAAATATTGCAGACCGATACAACATTACAAGCTACCAGATTGAGGCTGATGCTTATCCAACCGTTCGACCGGGCACTTACCTTTACCTTAACATAGGTTATTCGCCCGACAGTGAGCTCTTCCCTTTTACGCGCTTCGGATTCGAGCTCTTTCAGGCACTGCCCGCATCGTGGGAAATATCCGGCGGTTTCAGAATTCTTAACTTCAACGATAAAGATTTGTACATCCTTACGGGTTCACTGAGCAAGTATTATCAGAAATATTATTTCTCGTTCAGGCCCTATTTCAGCTTCTCTTCCGTGGGAGCCGACCCCAACTCGCAATCCTATTTCCTCACCATGCGACGGTATTTCTCATCGCCCGACCATCATCTTTCCTTAATACTGGGAAGAGGCTACTCGGCCGATATTGACCTTCTGGTGGGCGGAGAAATATACGACCTGGGCGGAACACTCTTCGAAGCAATGCTCATGTACCAGCAAAAACTCTCAACACGATTACTTTTCAAGCTGGGAGCCGGATATAAATTCTATAAGGAAGATGCCACTCTTGGAGACCCTATTATTGTGGAGGGAGGATTAATTTATCGTTTTTGACACACATCACGAATTGTGAAACCATAATGCTACACCTATGACCCTAAAAAAAACAATTATACTACATCTGATAGCAGCCTCCCTTTTGCTAGTTAATACCCCTAAAGCAAATGCACTGCACGAAGTAATCTCATCCTGCGCTTTTACTGCTTTCAGACAGAAGACTTCTGTACTCGATCACTCAACAACTGTACTTTTCGAAAATATGCAGAAATATGGCACTGGACTGGTGCAGCAAGTCCTGCAGCTAAACCTTACCAACGCGGTTAGCTTTAATGGGACCGGAAATCCCGAAGTCTATGAGGAAAATTTCTTTGCCCTGCAGATTTTTGAAATGGAAAACTCCTCTATGAGTCAGCCTGCAGAAGAGCTGAGTCTCAAGCAAAAAATCGTCAGGTATTACCAGCAATCCTCAATCAAGGTAAAGGTTTTAATGATTGTTTTGCTTTACCTGTTGCTGAGTATTTTCATGCTGTTTTTCCTCATCGTAATTAACCGATATGTAAAAACCCGTCGCAGAGAAAGACTCGCCTTGCTTAAAAATGAGTATCAGGAGCAACTGGCAGGTTTTCTTTTTGATGAAGACGTTGACCGCATCGTGTTCAGAGGGCTGAATTCTTCCGTAAACCGACAAGTACTCATTAATGTAATTCACGAATTACACACCAACCTGCACGGAGAGTCGGCCGGCAAATTGCGCGATTTGTACTTTAACCTAAAGTTGCATGAGGATTCACTCAAAAAGGCATATCACCGCAAATGGTACAAGAAGGCCAAAGGATTCAGGGAAGTTGCCCAGATGGACGTAAAAGATGCGAACAAGCATATTTCAAAGTACGTAAACGCCAAAAACCCCATTCTCAGGGTTGATGCACAGGTTGCAATGGTAAAGCTATCGGAAGAAGACCCCCTGGATTTTTTATACGATTTGAAATACGAACTCTCGGAATGGGAACAAATCAATATTTACGACACCCTCATTTATCACCAGATTAATATTGAATCCTTTGAACCCTGGCTGGATAACCGGAACCAGTCGGTGGTAGTTTTTGCCCTTAAAATGATTGCTCTGTTTAAGCATGTTCAGTCAGCTCCACGGGTGAAAGAACTGCTATTTCACGGCAGCGCACAAATCAGGCTCACTGCCGTGAAAACGATCAAAGCACTGGAGATAGCAGAATACAAAGCAGACCTCAAAAAACTCTTTGAAGTGGAATCTGATAGCTTAGAACAAATTGTTGAGGATCAAAAGAAAAACAAGAAAGAAAAAGAGGCCGACAATCTCGACGATTTGCTGCCGCGAAAAATCAGGCAAAGTATTGTGGAAGCGATGGAACCCGTTGCTGACGACTCCGACTTTGACTTCCTGAGTGAAATTGCAATGAATAAGGAAAACTCTTTTATAATGAGAGTAGTTGCACTAAAAATCATGGCAAACATCACTCCTTCGGGTGTCTTGCAACTTGACAAACTTGAACAGGAAGCACAGGATGATGATACACTAAAAAACATGATTGTTAATATTAAACAAAACCCTGAATCATGATTGAATTCTTCAGAACCCTACAGTTCGCCATAGAAAACGGGATTATTATCTTCACCATTTTCATCTTTGGATCCTACGCTGCACTTGCTTTGTTTTCAGCATTTTCCATGCTGAAATATATACGCACGAATTCCTATATCGATTACAGGGTATTATTGTCTTCACCCCTTGCACCCTCCATATCGGTAATTGCACCTGCTTACAACGAGGGCAAAACCATTATTGACAACATCAGGAGTCTTATGTCACTGCACTACAACGACTTCGAGGTAATTATTGTGAATGATGGCAGTAGCGACGATTCCATGGAAAAGATCATCAAGGCCTACGACCTGGAAATCATCAACCCCCTGTACGAGGAAACCATTAAAACCAAACCCATCAGGGGCATCTACAAGTCGCGCAACAAGGCATTTAACAAACTCATTGTAATTGATAAGGAAAACGGTGGTAAAGCCGACGCTTTGAATGCCGCCATTAACTTTTCGCAGAAAGAATTCATCTCGGTAGTTGACGTGGATTCAGTACTTGTGGAAGATGCCTTGCTAATTATGGCCAAGCCTTTCCTTGAAGAAACGGAGAAGAAGATTATCGCTTCAGGAGGGGTTATTCGTATTGCCAACTCTTGTAAGGTGGAGGATGGACGTATTACACAGGTAAACCTTCCCAAAAGATTTTTACCCCGCATCCAGGTGCTTGAATACACCCGCGCATTCCTCATGGGACGTATGGCATGGAGTAAACTTAATGGTTTGCTGCTTGTATCGGGTGCATTCGGAATGTTCGACCGCGATATCGTGCTCAAGGTAGGCGGCTATAATACCAACCTGGTGGGCGAAGACATGGAGCTTATTGTGCGCATGCGTCGTTATATGGCGGAGCAAAAGGAAAAATACAAGGTAATCTATATCCCCGACCCCCTTTGCTGGACCGAAGTTCCCAACAACCTGAGGGTGCTGGGCCGTCAGCGCGACCGATGGACCCGGGGCACCATGGAAAGTCTATTTATGCATTTCAAGCTGTTCTTCAATCCCCGGTACAAAAGCCTGGGGCTTTTGGGGCATCCTTACTGGTTTTTCTTTGAATGGCTGGCCCCTTTATTCGAATTTATCGGAATAATCTACTTTATCATCATTGCCATCCTGGGTATTCCCAACTGGCCATTCTTCTTCCTGCTATTGGGTACAGTTTACTTTTTTGCCGTTACCCTCTCTCACTGGGCTATTCTTTTTGAAGAGTTGTCCTTCCACCGTTACAATAAAAAACGGGATGTCGTGAAAATGCTTATCACAGCCATGCTCGAACCCATATTTTACCATCCTTTCATACTAATATTCAGCATCAGAGGAAACTTCAAGTACTTTACCGGAGAAAAAACGTGGGGGAAAATGGAGAAAGTAGGCTTCGAAACTGTAGAGGAGAGGAAAGAAAGAAAAAAGAAATAGAAATTTTTAATCCGCATATAGAGGATTTCTCAAAAGTGTCAAATGGTCGTTGAGCTTGTCGAAATGACTTATGAGTATCAATAAGATACCCGCTTCCACAGGCTCAGCATCCGATTAGCACAAGGATTCTGAGACATCCTCTTTTTTATTACCCCATTATTAGAAAAATTCCGTTAGGTTTGCAAAAAAATCCTGATTTATGATAGTATCCATGACCGGCTTCGGCAAATCGGTATGCCGCCTGCAAGATAAAGCACTTAAGATTGAAATCCGTTCTTTGAACAGTAAAAACCTGGATTTGAGCGTCAAGACCCCTTCGCTCTACCGCGAATATGAAAATGTCGTACGCAACATTGTAGGCAGCCAACTGGAAAGAGGCAAGGTGGAAGTGGTCATTACCCTGGAGCAGGAAAACGGGCAGGCCGCCTGTGTTATCAACAAACCCCTGCTTATACAATACTTTAAGGAGATAAAGCAGGTAGCACAGATGATGGATACTGACATATCCGACAATTTCCTTCCCGACCTGCTGCGATTGCCTGAGGTATTAAAATCAGCCAATCAGGAACCCGACCCGACCGAATGGCCTGCCATTGAAGATGCGCTGAAAGAAGCCATCGCCCAGTTGGTAGAGTTCCGTCGCTCAGAAGGAGAACACATGAGCAAGGATATCCTGATGCGCGAAAACAACATCAGGCAACTGCTGGAAGAAATTATACCCTGGGAAAAGGACAGGGTAAGCAACATAAAAGACAGGATCTACCGCTCGCTGAAGGAAGTAAGTGAAAATGTGAAGGTGGACGAAAACCGCTTCGAGCAGGAAGTCATCTTCTACCTTGAAAAACTGGATATTACAGAAGAAAAAGTGAGACTCAACAAGCACCTGGACTACTTTCGCGAAACTTTGCAGGATGCAGAGGCAGGTGGCAAAAAACTGGGCTTCATAGGCCAGGAGATCGGCCGTGAAATCAACACCATTGGTAGCAAGGCCAACCATGCTGAAATTCAGAAACTGGTAGTGCAGATGAAGGATGAGCTGGAAAAAATTAAAGAACAGCTTATGAATGTTCTCTAAACCTAAAGGAAACAGACAATGCAAGGTAAACTTATCATCGTGTGTGCCCCCTCTGGTTCCGGAAAAACAACCATCGTAAGGGCCATTCTTCCCCATTTACCTCAACTGGAATTTTCCGTTTCAGCCTGCAGCCGACCTCCGCGACAGGGTGAAATCAGCGGGAAGGACTATTATTTCCTCTCTACCGAAGATTTTACAAAAAAAATTGAAGCCGACGCTTTCCTGGAGTGGGAAGAGGTGTATCCCGGCAGTTTCTACGGTACACTGCGTTCGGAAGTAGATCGCATCTGGAAAAAAGGCCACCATGTGATTTTTGACGTGGATGTTATTGGCGGGCTGAATATTAAAAAGCAATTCCCCGAAAACTCCCTGGCTTTATTCATTATGCCTCCCTCCATCGATGAGCTGAGAAAAAGGCTGGAAGGCAGGGGAACCGAAAACTCCGAATCGCTGCAAAAGAGAATCAGTAAGGCGGAATACGAACTGGGGTTTGCAGATGATTTTGACCTGAAGATTGTCAATGATAACCTGGAGAAGGCCATCATTCAAACCCGTGAGACTATTGAAGCATTTCTATCCTGAAAATCTTTACCATGAGCCCCGATACACCCCATAAAACAGGTCTTTTTTTTGGTTCATTCGACCCCGCGCACCTGGCCCATCTTATTATCGCAGAATACCTGCTGGCCCATAAGCATGTATCGGAAATATGGTTTGTAATTTCTCCGCAAAATCCGCTTAAAGCAGATAAAGTTCTCACCCATCATCACCTGAGAAAAGAAATGATGGAACTGGCCATTGAGAATCAGGAACAAATCAGGGTGTGCGATATTGAGTTTGACATGCCCTTTCCCCATTATACCCATAAAACCCTGCTGGTTCTCAAAGAGATGTATCCTGACAAGGATTTCGCCCTAATTATAGGCAGTGACAACCTTCATATTTTTGACCAGTGGAAAAACTACAGGGAAATACTTGAGATGATTGACATACTGGTTTACCCCAGACCCGGCCATGGCACCGAAAGATTTATGGAATATGCCAGGGTAAGGCATGTAAATGCCCCCATGCTCGAAATATCCTCTTCTTATATCAGGAAGAGTTTTGTCGAAGGATTTTCAGCAAGATACATGCTCCCCGTTAAGGTTTTTGATTATATACAATCCCAGGGTTTATATCGCCCCACGGCTGATTAGCACATAGCTATAAAAATCAAACACCCCTGCAAGCCTAAGACTGCAGGGGTGTTTGATTTTGAATTTTGATATATTACAATCCGAATTCCTTCTTCAGAATATCTTTGTAATCTTCTTTTTCCCAGGCAAAAAATTCCACTTCTTTCATAATTTTCTTCTGCCCGTTCTCTTCCACGATTTTGGTAGAATTATCCTCATACTTCACCTCTACTTCCTTTTTGAAAGGAGTACGACCAAAATGACCATAGGTGCATGTGGGAAGATAAATGGGGTTTTTCAGGCCGAACCTTTTGATAATGGCGTAAGGGCGCATATCAAATATTTTGTTGATTTTTTCAGCAATCTCAGCATCCTTCATTTCCACTTTTGCTGTGCCGAAGGTATTGATGTATAAGCCCACGGGTTCTGCCACGCCAATGGCATAGGCTACCTGTACAAGTACTTCGTCAGCAATACCTGCAGCAACCATATTTTTGGCAATATGCCTGGTAGCATAAGCAGCAGATCGGTCAACCTTACTGGCGTCCTTTCCTGAGAATGCGCCACCACCGTGCGCACCCTTACCTCCGTATGTATCCACGATAATTTTACGTCCGGTAAGACCTGTATCACCATGGGGTCCACCAATCACAAATTTTCCGGTGGGATTTACAAGCAGCTTGTATCCGTTGGTAAACAAGGGGCGAAGCCTTTGGGGAAGAATATCAGCAGCACGGGGAATAAGATACTCTTCAATATCAGCTTTAATTTTATCCTGCATTTGCTTTTCGGCGGCCTTCCTGTCTTCATGAGTTTTGCCGGCAGGCTTTACAAATTCATCGTGCTGGGTAGAAACCACGATGGTATCAATACGCACAGGTTGATGGTTTTCATCATACTCCACGGTAACCTGGGCCTTGGAATCGGGACGCAGGTAGTTCATTACCATACCGTCCTTGCGTATGGAAGCCAGCTCCTGCAGCAAAATATGCGACAAATCAAGCGAAAGGGGCATGAGTTCGTCGGTTTCGCGAGAGGCGTAGCCAAACATCATTCCCTGGTCGCCGGCACCTTGCTCTTCTTCTTTTTCTCTTTCTACACCCTGGTTGATATCGGGCGATTGCTCATGAATGGCAGAGATAACCCCGCAGGATTCTGCTTCAAATTTATAGGCCGAATGGGTATAACCAATTTTTCGTAACACTTCTCTCACCACCGACTGGATATCGACCCAGGCTTGTGTTTTTACTTCCCCACTGCATACCACAAGCCCTGTGGTTACAAGAGTTTCGCAGGCCACCTTGGATTCGGGGTCCTGGCGTAAAAATTCATCCAGCAAAGCATCCGAAATCTGATCGGCTACTTTGTCAGGATGTCCTTCCGATACCGATTCGGATGTAAACAAATATCCCATGATTAAAAATATATGATAATAATTTTATACTTCAGTTTTTAGCGGTGCAAAGGTAATCAATAAATTCGGCAATGAAAAGATTATGACTCAATAGTCAACTGGCGAAACACCTGTTCTACAGACTGATCCTCGTACATCATGGAAAGAATTACCCACTGATTTTTAACCGCAAACTCAAATACAGCTGCCCGCAGGTCTTGAGTGCTTCCGGCAAATATTCTTACAATATTTGCTTTCTCGTTTTGCACCTCCATTACGCCCGGAATAGTTTTCAGCAACTCCCACTGCGCGGCCTTTTGAAACTCTACACGAATTACCCGGTTGGCCTGATTGAGCAGCTGCAGCTCATGCGTAGGAGCATCGGCCACTATTTTACCACGATTGATAATAATAACCCGGTCGCATACGGCTTCAACCTCCTGCATGATATGGGTAGAAAGCAATATGGTCTTTTCTCTGCCAATATCACGGATGAGATTTCGGATTTCTATGAGTTGGTTGGGGTCTAAGCCCGAGGTAGGCTCGTCAAGGATAAGCACTTCGGGGTCGTGAATAAGTGCCTGGGCGATACCCACACGTTGGCGGTAGCCCTTGGATAAAGCTCCGATTTTTTTGTGGTGTTCCCGCTCCAGGCCCGTTTGCAAAATCATCTCCTTCACCCTGGCAGCCGATTGGCGTCCCAGCTTATGTATCCCGGCAATGAATTCAAGGTACTCGCGCACATACATATCCAGATAGAGCGGGTTATTCTCGGGTAAATAGCCTACCACTTTCCTCACCTTCAGTGAGTCCGTAATAACATTATGCCCGCAAACCCTGACGTCTCCCTCATTTTGGGGCAAATAACAGCTTATTATCTTCATCATGGTGCTTTTACCTGCACCATTGGGGCCCAGCAATGCCACAATTTCTCCCTTGCTGATGGAAACCGACACATTATCCAGGGCTTTCTGACTTCCATAAACCTTGGTTACTTCCTTTACAATAATAGACATATTTCTCTTTATTTTTGAAAACAAGACTGCCCTAACAAACGAAGGTAGCATTTTTTTTTCCTACTTTTACCCTTTAGATTTTTTTAAAAAATACGACACATTGACTGGAACAATCATAAAATCCACCGGTAGCTGGTACAAAGTGCTCGGTGACGATGGCTCTTTCTGGGACTGCCGTCTGCGCGGAAAGTTCAAGATAGAGGGCATACGATCCACCAACCCGGTTGCCGTGGGCGACAGGGTGGAGTTCAGCCCCCAGAAAGGTGAAGACACTGCTATCATTAACAACATCCTTGATCGCAAAAACCATATCATCCGCAAATCAACCAACCTGAGCCGCAAAAGCCAGGTAATAGCAGCCAATCTCGACCAGGCACTGCTCATTGCCACCTTATACGTGCCACGCACTTCCACGGGCTTTATTGACCGCTTCCTGGTAAACTGTGAAGCTTACAGCATCCCTGCACAAATCCTTTTCAACAAATGCGATTTGTACGAAGAGCCCGAACAACGACTCATGGACGAGCTTATCAGTATTTACGAACCCCTGGGGTACCCCTGCCACAAAATCAGTGCGTTTAAAGGCACCAATCTTGAAATCCTGCACGAAATACTGCGTGATAAAACCTCATTGCTGTCGGGCCATTCAGGGGTAGGAAAATCCACACTGATTAACGCCATAGAACCCGGGTTGAATCTTAAAACCCAGGATATATCCTTTACCCATCTCAAAGGAAAACACACCACTACCTTTGCCGAAATGTTTCCCCTTACCGGAGGAGGCCATATTATTGATACTCCGGGCATTAAGGAATTCGGACTGGTAGACTTTGAGCCCTGGGATCTTTGCCATTATTTCCCTGAGATGCGTGACTTATTTAACCAGTGTAAATTC
>SLOR01000130.1 GCA_007132395.1 Bacteroidales bacterium | reverse complement strand
GCAGGGCCAAAATAATATTAAAGGAAAAAATTCAAATCAACTCAGCATGGGTTGAAAAAGCCATATGAAGATGGACAGATTTGAGAAAAAAATTAAGGAAAGCTTTCAAGGTTACCGGGAGGAACCACCCGCCGAAATTTGGGAGGCCATAGAAAGCAAGCTGGACGAACAGTCCCGCCCGGGTTTTCTGTGGATGAAAATTGCTGCTGCCCTGCTGCTTCTTGTGGTTAGCATGGCATCTGTTGTATTGTTTCTTCCTTCTGTGCAACAAGGCACTGAACTGGCAGAAGCGCGCGAAGCGGAGCCCGTTCCACACACCGGAGCTACAGACCCTTCAATTGCGCAGACTCTTGAGCAGCCCCCGAGGGAAGTGGCCACCGCTGACGCAGCATCATCCTTGTCTGCAACAGCAACAGCTGATATTACATCCCGCGCTACCTTAGCTGCATTGCAACCCGAAACCGAAACCCTGGCTGGTGATGCAGAACTTTTTGTAGTTTCTGAAACGGCAGAAGATGCACCCATCACGCATCTTTCCATGCTTGCACACAATCCTTCTTTTGCTCATTTTGAGCTGCCGGGCTTAAGAGAAACATCGCTTGATGCTGATGAAACTTTCATTAGCGCAATACTCAGCACAGCAGAACCTGTACTTGAGATTATTGATTCACGTGCAGGAGCGGCAAATATGTTCGCTTTAACGGCCTATTTCGCACCTCAGCATTCCTATCGCTATCAGCGAAATAATTCTAATTTTTCTTTTGGTTCTCTGGAAAGGGAAATTCTCAGCTTTTCGGCAGGTATAAATATTAGTTACCGGTTCAATCGTCGCTGGGAGGTGCTCACGGGTGTTGCTTACAACCTTATGGGCCAGGCCATAAACGATATTGCGGCCTTCAGCCACCCGTCAATGACACCCTTGTACTCTTCCAAAGGAGAAAATATAAACCAGCATCCTCAAAGTCTCAGCACTTCATTAGGGAGTGTCAATTTTACCAATCAGAGTTTTTACTTTGCCGATTTGGGAGGAGCGCGGATAGCCACGCTCAAGGGCAGTTACGATGATACCAATATCAACCTGCTCAATAAATCCGGAATAGGGTTGGTACAACACCTTGGGTTTGTGGAAGTACCCCTGGCATTACGCTACAAAGTAATTGACAGGCTGTTTTCTGTATGGGTTAAATCGGGTGTGTCAGCCAATTTCCTGGCAGACAACAATGTTTACCTTGAAGGCAGTGTGTTTAACAATCCGGTGGGAGAGAACGTGGGAGTGCGTAATCTCAACTGGGCCGGCAATGCAGGGATGGCAGTCAGTTACCCGCTGACCGCGAGGATGCACCTTTCTCTTGAACCTACCGTGAGTATGTTCATCAACTCTGTGGGCAGCGAACGTTATGTTGCCAGCGATGCTTATCCCTACAATTATTCTCTCTTTATCAGTATCAGACACGATTTATAAATACTTCCCCATCTTATAAAAAAAGAGCCCGGCAATGTCGGGCTCTTTTTTTTACATATTGCCGACAGGCATCATGTACAATACCCTCACATTGGGGTCGAGCTGTAAAATCTCCTCCGTTTCCTCATCACGGTATGCGCCGATTACAACGGTGCCCAGGTCTAATGCCGCGGCCTGCAAATGCACGTTTTGCGATGCATGACCTATTTCATTAAGAACATACCGCTCGCCTCTTTCGCCATAGCGCTCTGTGGTTCTTTCGTAGATAGCTCCGAAAACCAATACAGCACCAGCCTCAGAGAGCATTGACTGGCTGAGGGCAGCCCGGGCTAAATCAGCCGAAACATCAGCAAGACGAACAAGTGACAGTTCGTTGGAAGAAGGCAAATAATGATAAATACCTTTGTCAAGTCCTTCCACATTGTTTATCACCACGTACATTTCCAGCGGGAAAGTAGCGCCGGCAGAAGGAGCGGTACGAAATCCTCTTTCGTTGGTGATGCCCTGTGCACTCCACAGCAGTTGCGAAAGTTCCATAAGGCTCAATGGCTCCTGGGTATAGCTCCGTATGGATCGTCTCAGGGTAAGGGCTTCCTCAAGGCTTACATCTCCCTTGGTGCGGGGCTGCGGTAGTTGCAGCATGTCTCCCGGGTTTGCAGGTTTTTGAAGGTTCATGGTTGTCTCCTCTTTTTCAGTGTTTCCAATTCCCTGAAATGACTTCAGGATGAGAAATCCTGCTAATCCCAGAACCAGGAAAATAGCAATTGTGTAGAAAAGTTTTTTCATTACAGTGAGTGTTAAAATTTGCTAATAAAAATGACTAATGAGTTATGTTACAAGTCTGAATTACGCAAACGATAGCGGAAAAGCCAAATGGTTCATATTTAGAATGAGTATAAATTTTGAATAATGACAAAACTAATCTTTCAAAAAAATTACCTTTGCCTTCTAAAACGCTTATCAATCAAGCCTTAGCAAGGTTTTTCAAAAGTAAAAAAATTATATTAATACGAGATATTTGGTCATAAAATAGTTATAAAAACCCATGCATAAAATAACACAACACCCTATCATTCAAATTCCGGACTCTCCCCCAACCGAGTTTTCTTATAACGGTTCAGCGGTAAAAGGAGATAAGGGTTTTACCATTGCCGCGGCCCTGCACCAGGCTGGTTATCCCATTCACAGTCATAGTTTGAAAAATCGTAGCCGTAGCCTCGAGTGCGGTATCGGCAAATGTGGTGCCTGCGAAATGCTGGTTGATGGCGAAGTTAAGAGAATTTGTATAACTCTGGTGGATGATGTTAAGGAAGTAGCTGAAATACCTCATAATTATGTTGCCGAGCCTACAAATTTTCAAAAATCAGAGGCACTTACGATTTACAAAACCGAGGTTGTGATTATTGGGGCAGGGCCAGCCGGACTTGCAACCCGAGAAATACTCAACGACCATGGGGTTAGCAATATAGTGGTTGACAGCAACCCGGAAATCGGAGGGCAGTTTAACATGCAAACGCACCAGTTTTTCTTTTTTGAAAAAGAGAAAAAGTATGGCGGATTAAGAGGGTTTGAAATCTCAAAACTCCTGGCCGGCGACAATCACGACGGTATCATGCTCGACTCAACTGTATGGGATATTTTTGAGCACAACCGCGTGGCAGTTAAAAACTTCACAACCCAGGAAGTTTTTTATATCGACTGTAAATATTTTGTAGTGGCATCAGGTGCTGTGCCCTTTTTGCCCACTTTCCATAATGATGACCTGCCCGGGGTGTTTACCGCTGCTGTTATTCAGAAGATGATGAACACAGAGCTTACTCTGCTGGGGAAAAATGTACTTACCGTGGGTGCCGGAAATATCGGTTACCTGACCAGCTACCAGCTTACCCAGGCCGGGGCAAATGTGAAGGCCATTGTTGAAGCCCAAGGCCACGAGGGCGGATTTCCTGTGCAGGCCAACCGCGTGCGCAGGCTGGGAATTCCCATCCTGCTGTCGCATTTAATTCTGGAAGCTATCCCCAACGATAAGGGCGACGGTATTAAAGCCGCAGTGGTGGCAGAAGCAGAAAACTTTAAAGCTATTCCCGGTACGGAAAAACGTATTGAAGGCATTGATGCCATTAATATTTGCACCGGACTGATGCCCGATGATGCCCTGCTCATTAAAGGGCGCGAAATGTTTGGTCGTAAATGCTGGGGGGCCGGAGATGCAGTGCGTATCGGCGAAGGAACCAGTGCCGTATTGCGAGGCAAGCAGGTGGCCTACGAAATCCTGGAAACCATGGCGCAGAATTTCCGCTACGATGACTATCTGGCCGTTTCAAAAGAATATATCGACTCGCAGCAGCACCCCACAAAGGTGATTGAAGAACCCTTTATGCCTGAGCCCGAAAGAATGAAAAAACCTTTCGTGGTGATTGACTGTCTTTACGGATT
The DNA here is from genome assembly GCA_007132395.1 of Bacteroidales bacterium. Classification (GTDB taxonomy): domain Bacteria; phylum Bacteroidota; class Bacteroidia; order Bacteroidales; family UBA7960; genus SKVR01. The sequence goes on along the minus strand of SLOR01000130.1, from coordinate 5,696 downwards.
TGCATGTAACCCATGCGCTTTTGCCTGCAACTACGGCGCCATTACCAAATCATCAACCAGCACGGTACCCCATATCGACTTCGATAAATGTGTGGGTTGTATGGATTGTGTTTACCAATGCCCAGGTTTGGCAATTTTCGGTTACAACCTGGAGAAAGGAACTTTCTTCCTGCCCATTGAATTTGATATGTCGGAAGGGGAGGAGGTTTACCTGGTAGACAACCATTCCAATATTCTGGGAGAAGGCGTAATTCAGAAAATTCTCCGCAAGAAAAACCTCACTCATGTGGCCCGCATAAAATCAGAGGGAATGTTGGATGAGGATAAAATCAAAGTTAGGGGCTTCATTATAAAGAGTCAGTATCCCGAAAAAATAAAAATGGAAAAGCATGAAGAATCCTTTATGTCGGATATGTTCATGTGCCATTGCGATGATGTGCAGTTTGATGATGTAATGGAAATTATCGGAGATCGAAAGTTTATTTCGGTGGAAGAAATCAAGCATACCACCCACCTGGGTATGGGCCCCTGCCGCGGCAAGCGCTGTATTCAGCGGCTTAAACAAAACCTTCGCCCCAAGGGCATCAAGCTTATTGGCAGCAGTACACCCCGTGCTCCGCTCTCCAACCAGATTACCATGGGTGAAATCTATCCCGGAGACATTCATGACAAAATTATAACCCATGCTAATGGCAGCACCCGCAGAAAGATAGAAGTAAAAGCTTTTATTGCCGGCGGTGGTATCGGGGGAAGCTCACTGTTCCGCTTCCTGGCCGAAGAGGGCTATGCGCCAACCATGATTAATTCGGGTTACGGTGGGTCATGGAGAAATATTGCCGGTGGCCGGCCCGTTTTCAGTTTGCCCGAGCTTACCGATATAGCAAGGCACAACCTGGAGATTTTCGAAAGCCTGTCGCATGATTTTGACATCGATTTCAGACTGATCAATTATATCACCTTTGCGCACGATCAGGAAATGTACAAGGCTTTGGAGGAATCCATGGCATGGCAAAAGGCTGTTATGCTTAAACCCTCACAGTTCAGAGATGAGATTTCGCCCTATTTCAACCATACCAACAACAAGTATATCGCTGCATTGAAAACCAGCGAATGCTGGCAGGCCACTCCGGGCAAGGTAATTGACGCCCTTCGCAAGATTGGTATGGCCAAGGGAGGTACATTGCTGGAGGATACCCGCCTGATTGATGTGGAGAAAACCGGCGACAAGTACATTGCTGTTGTGAGAATGTATGATGGAGAATACGTTGAATTCCACACTCCTGTATTTATCAACGCGCTGGGTGAAGAGGGCGATAAGTTTGCCAAAGCCCTGGGAATCGAAACCGGTCTGTATCCGGTAAAACACCAGGCGTTTATTACCAGACGCCTGCCCATGCTGGGCCTTGAGGGAAAACCCCTGGATATGCTTATCGACCGCAGAAACTACAAAGGCTTTACCGCCGTGTATGGTCAGCAGCTGGGCGAAACCGGCCAGATTATCGGTTGTGCTTCACCTGCCATTGAACCCTACGAAACCGACAAGGATGTGAAAATCAACTCAAGAGAGTTTGCAGAAATCGTATCCGAGATATTCGTGGACTGGATTCCCGAAACTTCTGCCGTTGGCTTCCAGGCATTATGGTCAGGGTATTATATTGAACCCCGTATGATAGTTGATGTTGACAAAGGGTTGTTCCTGGGCTTAAGAGGACAAGGTTTTATGCTCGGACAATACCTGGCTAAACTGTATGTGGATCAGCTTATCGGTAAGCAGGTGCCCGACTATTTCGGAAGGCTCAGGCTGGACGGTGATGCCCTGCTGGAAAAAGCATTCAAATAATTAAGATTTTTTTTTAGGGAAGGCACTGCATATGCCGGTGTTTTCCCTTTTTCCCGCCTTGGGCCAGGCAACTAAAATTTGTCAATAATTGTTTTTATTGTACGAAAGAAGTTGTATCTTTGCAGCCTTTGAAAATCAGACAGTACTTTGAAAACATTAAAGCCTTTCGAGATAGCATTTGTAGGCCTTTCCAATGGAATTCACGAATTTTCCTTTGCGTTAGGTGACGAGTTTTTTGCTTGTTTTGAAGGCTCTGAAATAACAAAGGCTGCTTTGGACGGCAAGCTCATTATGAATAAAAAGAACAACATGCTCGATTTGGAGTTTGTTGTTAAGGGTAAGGTTGAACTCAATTGCGACAGATGCCTTGATTCCTTTTGGGATGAACTTGACATCCACAAGGTTTTTTACATAAAATTTGGTGAAAAATACGAGGAACAAAGTGATGAGGTATTGATTATTCCTTCCACGGAAAGCCACATCCACGTTGCGCATTTGTTTTACGAGTTTGTGAGCCTGGGTCTGCCGGTTAAAAGGGTGCATCCGGGAGGAGAAAGTAACAGCTGCGATGCAGACACCCTGGAGCAGATGAAAAAATACCTGCTGGACAAAGAGAAGAACAAAGAAAACAGTGATAAGGAATCTCCCACCGATTCGCGATGGGATGCCCTGAAAAACCTGAAGTTTAATTAACAACATAGATTCATTTTAATATTTGCTTAGATTATGGCACATCCAAAGAGTAAAATCTCAAAAACCCGTAGAGATAAAAGACGTACCCATTACAAAGCAACAGAACCTGCCTTAACAAGCTGCGCCAACTGTGGTTCCATGAAACTTATGCACAGGGTTTGCCCCGAGTGTGGATATTACAGAGGACAGGTTGCCATTGAAAAGGCTGCTGCTGTTTAACATTTCTCCGGTGCAATCCGGTAATCCGAATGCCTCACTAAAGTTTATTCTATGAAAATAGGCTTGGATGTAATGGGCGGAGATTATGCACCCGACAGTATGTTGGCTGGTGCTGTTCTCGCGCAAAAAGAATTACCTTCAACTGACCGTATTGTACTGATAGGGAAGGAAGATATTATTATACAAAAACTTAAAGAGCTGGGCGCTGACCCCGCTCTTTTCGATATTGTACACACCTCCGAAGTGATTGGGATGGGAGAGTCTCCCACCAAAGCCTTTACACAGAAACCTGATTCAAGCATTACCAAAGGATTTCGCATGCTCAAGAAAGGTCTTATCGACTCTTTTGCCAGTGCAGGAAATACCGGTGCTATGCTTGTGGGTTCCATATACAGCGTGAATGTTGTGCAGGGTATCATCAGGCCGGCCACCACTTCGGTTTTGCCCAAGGTTAACGGAGGTGTTGGTGTGCTGATTGATGTGGGTACCAACCCCGACAGCAAACCCGATGTGCTTTATCAGTTCGGCATGCTGGGCTCTATTTTTGCCGAGCATGTATATGGAATCGAAAAACCAAGGGTAGGGCTGTTGAATATTGGAGAGGAGGAAGAGAAAGGTAACCTGCTTTCTCAGTCTGCTTTCCGCCTCATGAAGGACACACAGGATTATAATTTTATCGGCAACGTGGAAAGCCGCGATTTGTTTACCGATAAAGCCGATGTAATTGTTTGTGATGGCTTTACAGGAAACATCGTCCTTAAGCAGGCTGAGTCCATGTATCACCTGGTAAAAGAAAGAGGACTGTCTGATGAGTTTTTCGACCGGATGAATTACGAAAAGTATGGTGGCACGCCGATTCTGGGTGTGAATGGCTGCGTTATTATCGGGCACGGGATTTCCAACGATGTAGCCATAAAAAACATGCTACTGTTGTCCAAAGACGTATTTGAAGCAAAAGTATCTGAAAAAATATCTCAGGCATTGGCCCAGTACACCGAAACCAGAGCGTTTAACGACAAGGCCGGAGAAGAATCTTAAACGAACGATAATCATTAGAATATGACAAAAACCAGGGCAGCTATTACAGCTATTCACGGATATGTTCCTGAGTATGTACTCACCAATGCCGAACTTGAGAAAATGGTTGATACTACCGATGAGTGGATAACCACACGCACAGGCATCAAGGAAAGACGAATATTGAAAGGTGAAGGGCAGGGCACCTCAGTAATGGGTGCAGAAGCTGTAAAAGGATTGCTTGAAAAAAGAGGAATAAGCCCCGATGAAGTTGATTTACTCATTTGCTCAACGGTTACCCCGGATATGAAGTTTCCGGCTACCGCCAACATCATCAGCCATAAGGTGGGTATTAAAAATGCGTTCAGTTTTGATACCAACGCGGCCTGCTCGGGCTTCGTTTACACGCTGGTTACTGCTGCTCAGTTTGTTGAGTCAGGAAAATACAAGAAAGTTGTTGTGGTAGGTGCCGATAAAATGTCATCTATCGTAGATTATACCGACAGGCAAACCTGTGTGATTTTCGGTGATGGTGCAGCGGCAGTATTGCTGGAGCCTACCACTGAAGAGAATGGGGTAATGGATCACATTTTCCAGTCTGACGGATGCGGACACGTGCACCTGCATATGAAAGCGGGTGGCTCAGCTTATCCTCCCACCCATGAAAATATTGATGCCCGCCAGCACTATGTATATCAGGAAGGACAGGTGGTGTATAAGTTTGCCGTGAAAAACATGGCCGATGTGGCAGCACAGATTATCAAAAGAAACAACTTAACCCCGGAAGATATTGCATGGCTGGTGCCTCATCAGGCCAACCTCAGAATTATTGAAGCCACAGCCCGCAGAAGTGGCATGCCCATGGAGAAGGTGATGATCAACATCCAGAAATATGGCAATACTACCAATGCAACCATTCCACTTTGTTTGTGGGAGTGGGAAAAGCAGCTCAAAAAAGGAGATAACATCATCCTTGCTGCTTTCGGAGGTGGATTTACCTGGGGTTCTGTATGGCTCAAATGGGCCTATTAAGATTGTAAAGCTGTATTAAATTTTAAGGAAGGGATACCCTGAAACTAATAAAGCTTATCATTTTCTTTATGCCTGCTGCTGTCGCGGCAGGCTTTTTTTTGCATGTTTTTTTTGAGCGCTTCGGTAAGGTCTACCCCGGTCTGGTTGGCGATACAGATAATTACGAAAAGCACATCGGCCAGCTCATCGCCCAAATCCTTGTCTTCTTCCCCCTTTTTAAAAGACTGCTCCCCATAGCGCCTTGCTATTATACGGGCCACTTCGCCTACCTCTTCGGTAAGCATGGCCATGTTGGTGAGTTCATTAAAGTACCTTACCCCGGTGGTGGTTATCCACTGGTCTACAATTTTTTGGGCTTCGCTTATATGCATGTTGCTACTCTTTGTTTTTACTGTCAATAAACAGGGTTACCGGGCCGTCATTTACCAGAGAAACCTGCATCATGGCTCCAAAAATACCCGTTTTTACAACACCGCCTGTTTCGGCTTCAAGCATTCGGGAAAATTTTTCGTACAACGGAATGGCCGTTTCGGGGCGGGCCGCTTTAATCCATGAGGGGCGATTTCCTTTTTTGGTGCTGGCATGCAGGGTAAACTGGCTGATGAGCAGGATTTCGCCCTTTACATCCGTAACAGAAAGATTCATTACGTCATTTTCATCATCAAATATACGCAGGCGTGCAATTTTACCGCACAACCATGCGATATCCTCTTCACTATCACTTTCCTCTATTCCCAGCAAAATCAAAAGACCCGCATTAATGGCTGCATGTTCTGTTTGCTCAATAATTACTGACGATTTGCTTACTCTTTGTATTACTACGCGCATTTTTTGTTGATGGTTTTTTGGGGTTGAACGGATAATTGTTTTTCTGCAATAAACCTGCATTGGCTAT
>SLOR01000217.1 GCA_007132395.1 Bacteroidales bacterium | reverse complement strand
TTATTTCAATCCAAAACTAATAAGTGCAAAAAAAGAACTGCCTGCTAATAAACGAAACTGCTTCCTCCGATAAACTCCCGCAGAATGCTTGTGGGAGGAATATCGACCGGATTGATAGGTTTCAATAGGTTCAGAATTCTGTTCAGCCTTTTCACTTCTTCCTTGATGGCTTCGTTTTCAGCCAGTTCAGGCCGTAAAATTGCAGGAGCATAATGCGCAAATACAGCAATTTCGTATATCAGCGAAGAATTTAAAATGGCATGGGCACTTTCCTGATAAGGAAATATACTATGGTATTCATTTTCAATTACATCAGGCCATCGTTTAATGGTTTCGTTAAAGCTGTACCCTCTGAATAAATGGTCTCTTACAAGGCGCCGAATGAGCCTGTGGTCAGAGGTGGACAGGGGCAGATGATTGTGGATGTTGAGGGTGTTGAGAGCCGAAACATAAAGCCTGTAGGATTCCACTTCCAGCACATTCTTCCACAAATCGGGGTTAAGTCCGTGTATGCCTTCTACAATGATGTAGGTCTCTGGTGTTATCTGTGTGGGTTGGGTTTCGGGGGTGGCACCCTTACCGTCGAAATGGTATTTGGGCATGTAAACGCTTTCCCCATTCATAAGTTTTTGGATGGTATCGCGGAAAAGCTCCAAATCAAGGGCCGTAATCAGTTCAAAATTCTGAAGCCCTGTAACCGGGTCGAAAGGAATTTTGGAATGGGGAAGGTAAAAGTTGTCCAGCGATAAAATCTTCACCTTTTTGCCCATCACCTTCAGTTCAATGGCGAGCCGATTGGCCGAGGTCGTTTTGCCTGATGAAGTAGGACCAGCCAGAAATATAAGCCTGGGTTTGAGTGGGTGACTTATAATATTGTCGGCAATGCGGCCAATCCTCTTAGCCTGGTAAGCCTCGGAAATTTTAATGAACTCGGGCAGCTCCCCGTTTTCAATTACCGCATTGAGCTGGGCAAAATTCTCGATGCCCAGTTGTTTCATGCTTTCATCCGATTCCTCAAAGCGTTTCAGGTATTTGCTCAATTCGAGCCGTTGTGGCATTACTCTGTCAAAAAATGAGGGATCTGCAATAAGGAAAAAGCCTTTTTTAAATCGGAAAAACTTAAAACTATCCAGGCGCTCATAGTGCTCATTAATATGATTAAAATAGAGCTCTCCACTGCCATTCAGGTGAGCCAGGTGGATGTCATCGGCAGGCTCTCCCGGCTGCGAGTTCAGTAACCCGATAATGTCTTCGCGTCGGTGCTGTTTAAAATAGCGAAGCACCTTTTCCCTGGGCAATATTTCCTGTTGAAAGTCAAGATTGGCCTGAATAAGTTTCTTGACCTTGTCTCTTATTTTATCCACTTCTTCGGCGGTGAGTGGCTGGTTTTCAAAATAACCATACACACCACCGGGTACGCTGTAAGCGATATAATAATTGCTTTGTGGCATTACCTCGTTTACGGCTTTGTTAAAAATTACCAATAAAGGCTCTATGAGGCTTCTCAGGGTAACTTTAGAAAACAGGGTTTGATTTTGTCCGCGCAGTTTAACTATCTCCATCAGTATTATAAAGTATTAAATGTTTTTGTTCCGAATCCAACGGCCTTTTCTGCCAAAAATTGCATGAAATCCTTACTTACTAAGGATTTGACATTAATTTCTGTTTAAGAGCACATTAAATTGAATGCTTCGGATACACCATATTGTTACTATCCAACAAAAATAAACGGATAAGGTTAATATTTTATACGTAAAATTCGGTAATGAAGGCGGGAATTTTGCATAAAACACCTGTGTGAGCTCTCCCGCCCAAAGCTTCAGCAGAGTATTGCCCTGAAATAAAACTTCCTTAACCCGATCACATTATTTTTAGCACAAGATTACATCTCACATATTTTTTTTGTTTGATGTGCATATGTTTTTTAAAAATTGTGTAGGTTTGTTGCATAGAAGTTTTACAGGAATATGTATGTGACAAGAGTATAATTAGTGAAACTAAACTAAAACCGCAAACCATGATTGATTTATCAACCACCTACATGGGGCTAACCCTTAAGAACCCGCTTATCGTAGGAAGTTCGGGCTTAACCCGCACCATAGAAAACCTGCAGCAAATAGAAGAAAAGGGTGCAGGAGCCGTAGTGTTGAAATCCTTGTTTGAAGAACAGATAAAATTAGAAATCCGAAAGGTGTTTTCTTATGACGACGTGCAGGGAGCTTATACCGAAGCCGACGACTATATCCGCAATTATGCACGGGCACACACGCTTGAGGAATACCTGAGACTGATTAAGGAAGCCAAAAGTAAGCTAACGATACCGGTAATCGCCAGCATAAACTGTGTTACGGGCGATGAATGGCCCTCCTTTGCCAAAGAGATTGAAAGTGCCGGTGCTGATGCTCTTGAGCTCAATGTGTTTATCCTTCCCTCGGATATTGAAACCCGGGGTGAGGAATATGAAAAGCTGTATTTTGACATTGTGGAGAATGTGAAAAAACAAACCTCCATACCCATTTCTCTTAAGATTTCCTACCATTTTTCCGGTCTTTCAGAAATGATTAAAAAACTTTCATGGACAGGCGTAAAGGGCCTGGTATTGTTTAACCGCTTTTATAACCCTGATATTGACATTGCTAATTTCAGTGTAAAGCCCGGTAACCTCTACAGCACACCCGCTGAAATATCCACCTCATTGCGTTGGGTGGCTATCCTGGCCGACAGGGTACAGGCAGATTTGTGTGCATCTACAGGGGTGCATGATGGCAGTGGGCTGGTAAAACAACTACTGGCAGGTGCCAAAGCTGTGCAGGTGTGCAGTGCATTATATAAAAACGGATTCGGGCAAATACCCCTGATGCTTGATGAGCTCAGCAATTGGATGCAAAAAAACAATTTTAACAAAATTGACGACTTCCGCGGCCGTATGAGTCATAAAAAATCTGACAATCCCGCCGTATTGCAGAGAGTTCAGTTTATGAAACATTTTGCAGGGATTGACTAATTTCTGCCTGTAAGGCAGGAGCAATTTCTTCTGCTTAAGTAAGTTTAAAAAAAATGAGGTTGCCGGGGTAACCTCATTTTTTTTGCTTCAGGCTATTGTGTTTCTAATCAAGTGTCCCGAAAACTCTTCTGAGAATGTCATTGATTCTTGCCGCCGGGTCAGTTCTGATTTTCATTTCCTCCTCTGCAATCAGAATAAAAAGTCCATCAAGGGCTTTGCCTGTAGTGTAAGCAGACAGATCGGTATTGATGGTGTTTATGCCAGGTGTAATGGTGGCCACTATATTGTAGCTTGTGGTTAGTTCTGTCCAGGCCGATGCAGCTCCTACCACTTCCAGTGAATTGTGAATGTCTGGCCGGAATGCGTTAAAAAGGCTTTCATACGTACGCTGATGGAGGTACTCCGTAGCTGCATTATTGGCTCCGTTAAGAATGTTCCAGGCATCGGCAATGGTAATGCTGGTTATGGCATTGATGAAGATGGGGCCGGCTTTGTCGGCTGCATCCTCAGCCCCACGGTTCATTAACACAATTACTTCATCCAGTAAGGGTTTCAGGTAAGAAAGATTATTATTGATAAAATTGTAAGCGCCCATGGCATCTTCAGGCCATGGAATACGAATAAGAGAATTGCCATAATATCCATTGTGCTGGCTGGTGGTTTCAACAGAATTATTGGTGCCCACTTTTAATGCTTCGCGCAAGCCTTGGGCTACCTCGGCTTCAGTGAGAGGAAAGACAAGGTTGCCATCCTCGTCGCATGACTGCAGATTCAGGCTCAGGGCCAAAATTAGCGCAACAGGTAGATAAACTTTGTTTCTTACAAACGATTTGAAAAACAACTTCATGGAGTAGAGATTTTATAGTATATAAGATATTGGGGAAGTGGGAGCTGATGAACAATACAATAGATTCATGGTTTTTACTTGAGCAAATACCAATCCAAATGTCGGAAAAAATCGTGGAAAAATACTATTTTTTTAACCTGATTTCTGTTAGTATTAATTAACTTTTATATATCTACATAATTAGATACATTTGTACTTGATTTCGAAACGACAGTGCTTGAATTCAGTAAAAAATTGTAATTTCAAAGTTTAAAATAATATCATCACAACATGAATACACAAAATCCAAAATCATCAGAAAGTCTTTTGCATAAGACTCGTCCGCTTCAAATTGCTGTACTTGTAATAGCAGTTGTTTTAGGTAGCATCATGCTTTTTAACAAAGGAAATGGTAATGCAGAAAATACTTATGCAGCAGTTGCAGAAGAAGACAGCAAAGTACTTATTCTTACTGATGCCGCTTTTGAACAAACCATAGCAGAAGGGGTAACCCTTGTAGATTTTTGGGCGGTATGGTGTCCTCCGTGCAGAATTCAGAATCCTATCATCGAAGAAGTAGCTGTATCCATTGATGATATGGCGAAAATTGCCAAACTGGATGTGGATCATAATCCCCGTTCCGCCAGCCTGCACCGCGTGCAAAACATTCCCACGCTCATTATCTTCAAGGATGGCGAGCCTGTGCAGCGTTTTGTAGGAGTACAACAAAAAGAAACCCTCATGGCGGCTATTAAAAGCCATATCTGAGTAAATAACAAAGTTTAACAATAGAAAGCCCCGGCTTTCACACAACATTATTTTTATGGAAAATCTGACCAAAGAAACTTTCAAAGCGAAAGTTTTCGATTTTGAGAAAAACAAAGAATGGAAATTTGAAGGGGATAAACCCTGTATTATAGATTTTTACGCCGATTGGTGCGGGCCATGCAAAATGGTTGCCCCCGTGCTCGAGGAATTATCCAAAGAATACGATGGAAAAGTGAATATCTACAAAGTGGATACTGAGGTAGAACAGGAGCTGAGTGCCATGTTCGGCATCAAGAGTATCCCCTCCATCCTTTTTGTTCCCTTGGATGCGCAGCCACAAATGGCCGCAGGTGCATTACCCAAAGCTTCATTTGAGAAAGCTATAGAAGAGGTATTGGGCGTAAAAAATTAATAGATTTATTCCTGAACAGGGAGCAGAAACATCGCCGGAAACAAGCTGACAAAAGCCTGTTTCCGGTAGTTTGCTAAACAAATATTTTCAGCAATGAACAATTCAACATCTACAGAAAACACAGCACAACCCCGTAGTAAAGGCAATATTTCCCGAAAGAATTATCTTTGGGTAATTGGCATCTTAACATTTCTGGGTGCCACAGGCGGATACGCCTATTATGCCCTTGTTGGTTGCAATATTGAGGGTGGCTGCACTATTCAGTCCAGCCCATACCTTATGGTATTGTGGGGTGGGGCCATGGGATATCTGGTACCTGATTTTGTGCTTAAACCACGGAAAGAAGAGTAAAAGAAATTTAAGACAGTTAAAAAACCATACATGGGTCTGCTTATTAGAAAGGCAGGCCCTTTTTTATTTGGGAGCGGTTTTCAGCAGGTAAATCCCCAGCATGAAAAATACAATGTTAGGAATCCATACTGCCAAAAGAGGAGGTAAGTTTCCGTTGGTGGCAAAAGTTGTAGAGATCTGCATAAACAAGATAAATGCAAAGCTGAGGGTAAGACCGATACCCAGGTGCAGGCCAATACCTCCTCTTACCTTTCGACTGGATAAAGACACTCCTATAAGGGTAAGCACGAGGGTTGCAAAGGGGAAAGCGATACGTCGGTGTTTTTCTACCAGGTAATACCGGATGTTTTCAGAGCCCTTCAGCCGTTCATTTTCAATATATTCCTGCAGTTCACGAAAATTCATGGCTTCCATGTCTCTGAGGTTCTGGATAAAATCGGTAGGACTCAGATTGATAACAGTATCTTTCCGTGTACCGGAACTAAGCTTTTCATTCAATTCCGATATTTCACGTTGGTGGTAGTTTCTCAGGGTCCAGGTTTGGATACTGTCGATCCATTCTGCGCGATCGGCCGTTAGTTTTGATTTAAGTTCGCCATCAATGATACTCTCCAGGGCAAATTTATACCCCACATTAATACGGTCGTTGTAAGATTCCATATAAACAAATACACCGGGGCGAATCTGCAAATGGATATTCCTGTCGCGAAACTGCCCCTGGCTTCTGAAATAGGTGTTTTCAAAATCCAGCCTTTTGCGGTTGGCATCCGGAATCATTACATTGGAAAGATAAATAGATAATATGGCCAGCATTGCAGCCGAAACAATATAGGGAGCCAGCAGTCTTTTAAAACTAACCCCAGAGCTGAGAATAGCAATTATCTCCGTGTTGAAGGCCATCCTCGATGTAAAATAAATTACCGCGATAAAGGTGAACAAAGGACTGAAAAGGTTGATAAAATAGGGAATGAAATTCAGGTAGTACACGAAAAGAATTTCATTGAGAGGGGCTTGCCTTTCAATAAAATCATCAATTCGCTCAGACAGGTCAAAAATGATTACAATAAGAATTATCAGGGTAATGGCATAGAAAAAAGTGCCCAGAAACTTACTTGTAATATACCAGTCAATTTTTTTTATCTTCATCAAAAAAGCGCTCTGAATTATAATTTTCCGGTGCTGTTCATTAGGCCCGGTAATGTAAAACACCGGGTTTTACAATCACTAAAAAATACAACGCAAAGGTAATATTTTTAGTGCCTGCAGTATTAAATCCTTTGCACCAGTTTTTTTACCATCCCATTTTTCCAGTCGGCAAAAGTACCCTGCTGTATTTGCAGGCGGGCCTGCTCCACTAGCCAAAGATAGAATCTCAGGTTGTGCATGGTTGCCACCATGGGGCCCAGCATTTCGTTTGCCACGAATAAATGACGAAGATATGCTTTTGAGTACATACTGTCTACAAAGGATAGGCCATTGGGGTCAAGGGCCGAAAAGTCGGCTTCCCATTTCTTGTTGCGCAGGTTTATAATTCCCTCGCTGGTAAAAATCATACCGTTACGGGCATTACGAGTGGGCATAACGCAGTCAAACATATCTACTCCCAGGGCAATGCTTTCCAGTATATTGGCCGGAGTACCCACACCCATGAGGTAGCGGGGTTTATCTTTAGGTAAAATAGCACAAACAAGATCTGTCATTTCATACATCATTTCTGCCGGTTCTCCCACTGAAAGACCCCCGATGGCATTGCCTTCTCGGTTACGTGAAGCGATGTATGCTGCGGATTCTTCCCGCAAATCCCTGAATGTACTTCCCTGTACTATGGGGAAAAGTGTCTGGCTGTACCCGTAATGTCCTTCGGTATTGTCAAAGTGGTGGCAGCATCTGTCGAGCCACCTGTGGGTCATGTGCATGGAAGTGCGGGCATACTCATAATCGCAGGGATAAGGTGTGCATTCGTCAAATGCCATGATGATGTCACCCCCTATGATTCGTTGAATATCCATAACCCCTTCCGGGCTGAACATATGCCTGGAACCATCAATATGCGACTGAAAAACGACACCTTCCTCCTTCATTTTGCGGCGATGAGCCAGAGAATATACCTGGTATCCGCCGCTATCGGTAAGGATGGGTTTGTTCCAGGCATTGAATTTGTGCAGACCACCGGCTTTCCTGAGGATATCCAGGCCCGGGCGCAAGTAAAGATGATAGGTGTTTCCAAGAATAATCTGCGCCTTTACCTGCTCGTGTAAATCTTTATTGTGGATGGCTTTTACCGTGCCTGCCGTGCCCACCGGCATAAATATGGGGGTTTGAATATTTCCGTGATCTGTTGTTATCAATCCTGCACGGGCATTGCTTCCCGTGTCCTGCGCTTCTATATTGAACTGCATGTAAAACCTGAGTCGTTAAAAATTTTTCAAAGATAGTTGTTATTCCTTTAGATTGGGTAATTTTGCAATTCTCTAACATGGCAGCACTACTTATGGTTACCTTTTTCGAATTAATGCACGATTTTCAATGGCTAAGCCTTTATTTATTAGGTTTTTTTACTTTGATAATCCTTTTTTTTCAGTGGTTCTTTTTCAGCAGGGTCGCATTTCGTAAAATCAAGACAGGAAAAGATGAAGACAGGCAGCAGCCTGTTTCTGTAGTGATATGCGCCAAAAACGAATACGAAAATCTCAAAAAAAACCTGCCTGCAGTGCTGGAGCAGGATTATCCCGAATTTGAAGTAGTGCTGGTAAATGATTTCTCAGAAGACGACAGCTACTTTTTGCTGAAATCTTTCCAGGAAAAATATTCCCATTTCAAGGTTGTAAACCTGCGCGACAACGTGAACTTCTTCGCAGGGAAAAAACTTGCACTGGCAGTGGGTATCAAAAGTGCAAAATATGATACCGTGCTGCTTACGGATGCCGATTGCGCACCTGTGAGCAAAAACTGGATTAGCAGCGTATGTTCAGGATTTGATGATTCTGCCGAAATCGTACTGGGGTATGGTGGTTACCGTAAACTTCCCGGTATTCTGAATAGCCTGATACGTTTTGATACCCTTACAATTGCCATACAGTATATGGGTTTTGCCATGGCAGGCTTTCCTTACATGGGAGTGGGGCGCAACCTGGCCTATAAAAGAGCACTTTTTTACCGGCAGGGCGGATTTGCTTCCCACTATAAAATCAGCTCGGGCGATGATGATTTATTTATCAATAAAGCCGCTACATCAAAAAATACACGGGTGGCTCTGGATCCCGACAGTTTTACTATATCGGAGCCCAAGAGGAACTTCACTTCCTGGTTTAAGCAAAAGAAAAGGCATTTGTCAACGGGTACCTACTACAGGCCCGGCAACAAGCTGGCCCTGGGTTTATTAACGTTGTCTTCTACCTTGTTTTATCCTGCTCTTGTGTTGTTCATTATTTTCAATACACAACCCTCATTACCCTTGTACATAGGAGGAGGCCTGGTTTTGATAAAAGTTTTTTCACAGATGCTTTTGTATTATTATGCGGGGAAAAAGCTTGGTGAAAAGAAATTATTTCTATATTCGCCATTGTTTGATATGATTTTTGCATTCTTAAATCCTGTCTTTGCAATTTCAAACCTTTTTTACAGGAAGAATACATGGAAGTAAACCCCAATCTCACAGAAAAAGCACAAAGAGATTATGAGCTGGTAAGGCAGGCCGTAGAACACGGCAACCAGATGGCCTTTACCGAGTTGATGGGGTTGTACAGGGATACCATTTATTTTATGCTTGTAAAAATGACAGGGAATGTCGATGATGCAGAAGATCTTACCCTTGAAGCTTTTGGAAAAGCATTTAAAAACCTGTCGCAATATACCCCCGATTACGCCTTCAGCACCTGGCTATTCAAAATAGCTTCCAATAACTGCATCGATTTCATGCGCAAGAAGAAGAAAAATGTGCTTGCCAATGACAATTATGATGACATCAGCGATTCTTACCAGGCAAAGTCTATGACATCTGGTGGACTAGACCCCGAGGAAAACCTCATCAAATCGCAAAAAATAGACCTAATGCGCAAAGTGGTTGATAAGTTAAAACCGCGCTATAAGACCCTTATTCAGCTCAGGTATTTCGAAGAATACTCTTACGAAGAAATATGCCAAGAGCTGGACCTACCGTTGGGTACGGTAAAAGCTCAGCTCTTCAGGGCAAGGGAATTTCTATTCAATATTCTTAAAGACTCTCAGGAAAGATTTTAGTATTCT
>SLOR01000054.1 GCA_007132395.1 Bacteroidales bacterium | reverse complement strand
TAAGCAAGATTGAAGAACAATACCAACAAACTTTTGCACACAAACTGCTTGATTTTCAGATAAGTAGGGAAGATAATTTTCCCGAGCGTTTCATAGCCGACAAGCAGAAAATAAATCAGGTGGTAAAAAACCTGCTTTCCAACGCCCTGAAATTTACCCCCGAAGGAAGTGTAAGAGTCGCCTTCCGGCACCGTAGTACTGCCGATAGCACTTACTACATTTCAATTACCGTTGCAGACACAGGTATAGGCATAAAGAAGGAAAACGCAGAAAAAATATTCGAGTTATTTACACAGCAGGAAAACAATGATTCACGTAAGTTTTCGGGTTTGGGTATTGGCTTATACATATGTTCGCGCATAGCCGATTTTCTGGATGGAAAAATAGAATTTGAAAGCACTCCCGGGCAGGGCAGCAGTTTTACTTTCAGCTTCCCGGCAAAAAGCCCCGAGGCAGGCAGAAGCCTGGTAGAAAAGCCCGATCACAAAGGCAAAGACTATCATTTTAATGCCAATATCCTTTATGCAGAAGATAAAGAGGTAAATCAAAAAGTGCTATCCATTATCCTGAAAAATGTTGGGTGCAGGGTTGATATTGCCCGCAACGGGCAGGAAGCATTGGATATGGTGGAAAAATCCGGTTACGACCTTATCCTCATGGACATCCAAATGCCTGTAATGGATGGAATTACCGCCACCAAAGAACTAAAAAAAAGACACAAAGACCTGCCTCCGGTAATCGGCATAAGCGCCAATGCCATGCGCGCCGATGCGCAAGGGTATATTGCCCAGGGCCTTGACGATTACATTGCAAAACCCGTTTCTCCCGGCATGATTTACGCCTTGCTGCAGGAGTGGCTGCCCGAGGATAAAAAATATCATGGGCAGAAAACCACCGATGAGCAAATAATAATGATACCCGACAAAGATGAGGCGAAAAAGATTTGTAACCTCAACGAAAGCATGCTCAAAAACCTGAAAGAACAAACCCAGGATAACCAGGAGGTACTCAAAGATCTCTATATCACTTTTTTAAGTGAAGCCGACGTTTTAATTGATACCATAAAGGATGCAGCCCGAACCCAAAACAAAACGCTGATGAAGGAGTCGGTACACGCGCTCAAAGGGCTTAGTGCCACGGTAGGAGCCGACAAAATCTATCACATTTCCTCCCAGTGGAACCGTAACCATACCAACGGAGTTTTTGACTTTTCTGAAGCTTCGGTAAAAACCCTGCAAACCAATTACGAAAAATTAAAAAAAATCATTTGTACACGTTTCGACTGCAAGAACTATTTTTAATACGAAAAGCATTATTTTTACACCTTTTGATTTGCACACCACAAACCAATTCCAACATAATTAAACCAAAACAGGGTGAAAAAAGCAATACTTACATTTCTTGTTTTCTGGTTGAATATCTGCATTCTGTCAGCCAATTATCTTCCTTCGCACAACATCCTTGTACTGCATAGCTACCACCCCTCACTGGCCTGGAACATTGAAATCAATAAAGGGCTGGTGGACGAGCTCACTACTGCGCTGGAAGACTCAAAGATTCTTACCGAATACATGGACTCCAAAAGAATTTTTGACGAACCTTATCAGCAATCGCTGGTGGAACTTTACAAACATAAATTCAGAGACAGTGAGTTCGATTTGATTATCGTGTCTGACGATGATGCCCTCAACTTCATGCAGCGTTTCGGGGAATTTCTTTTTCCGGGCGTACCCCTGGTATTCTGCGGCATTAATGTATGGCAGCCCGATAGATTCCGGCACCTGCCCCATTACACCGGCGTGCTGGAAAAAGTCGATGCAGCCAAAACGCTGGATATGGCACTGGAGTTATTTCCTAAAACTAAACACGTTTACTTTATCGGCGATAAATCTACCACGGCCTACGATCTCACCCAATACTTCCGCGAAAACCATCAGGCTTCCTATCCAAAAATCGACATACATTTTTTCCACAGCAATATCCTGTCGGAAACTCTTGATTCCATTGCTTCCTTTCCTGATAAATCTATCGTATTGTTATGGCCTTTTGTGGGCCACCACGGCAATATGATTGTTGGCATGGATGCACTACCCAGGGCTATTTCAGAAAAGTATCCTGACATTCCCCTATTTGGATTATGGGATTTTATGATGGGACACGGTATCATAGGTGGTAAGCTGGTATCAGGCTATATGCAGGGCAAATATGCCGCAATGCTGGCCCTTGAAATCCTGCAAGGCACCCCGGCTGAAGAAATTCCGGTAATGCTTGAGAGCCCCAACCAGCTTAGTTTTGATTACAGAAAACTGAAGCAGCATGGTATTTCTACCAGGCAATTACCCGAAAATAGTATTATCAGCTACGCACCCTTAAGCTTTTCCGAACGATACCAACTTTGGATTTACGCCAGCTACATAGCACTGGTTATTACATTTATTGTGCTTTTGGTAACCTGGATGCTCAACCGCAAAATAAGAAACATACTCAGAAGAGAACTTGTATTTCAGCAGGCCCTTATGGATTCACTGCCCAACGCGGTATTTTATACATTTGACAATGCAACCCTTGCAGGCTGCAACAAAACATTTGAAAAGCTTACAGGCAAAAGCAAAGACGAAATGCTGGGTAAAAATTTACCCGGCATATATCTGCCCAACCAGATTGAAATGCATAAAAGCATCAACCATGAAGTTGGGCTTACCCATAAGCCAGCAACCTTCGAGGGGCAAATACTGGGCAACAACAACAGGATAAGGGATGTACTTTTCTACAAGTCGGTAATTTTTGACCGAAAAACCAAAAAATTCGGTGTTATTGAAACCATCGTGGATATTACCGAAAAAAAGCTGGCCAACGAAAAAATACGTATCAGCGAAGAAAGGTACGCCCTTGCCACCCGGGCTACACGCGACGGAATCTGGGATTTAGATATTAAGAATAGTATCTTTTACACCTCCGAGCGTCTGAAGGAAATCCTTGGTTACTCCTCGCAGGAAAGCCCCATTAATTTCCACAATTTTGATAAATTCATATACAGCCTCGACTTCAACCTCTACTCACACCAGGTTGACCTTATCAAAAGAGGAGAAAAAGAAAGCTTCAACATAGAAATCAGAATGAAGCATAAAGCCGGAGATTTTCGCTGGGTTGAAGTAAATGGTTTTGGTGTAACCGACAAAAACAGGAACATATATCGTCTGGTGGCCTCCATAAGTGATATACACGAGCGTAAAGCATCGGAACTGTTGCTCAAAAGATGGGAAGATATTTTCAAAAACACTCGTATGGGAGTGGCCATAGGTAATCCGGGCACAGGCACCATAGACCTTGCCAACCCCATCTTTGCCCATATGCACGGATTTACAGTTGATGAAATAACCGGCAAATCCATTAATGATATTTTTGCACCCGAGGAAAGGCACAAAATCAGGTATGCCCAGGAAAAGGCTCACGAAGAAGGGCATTATGTTTTCGAGTCGGTACATCTCAAAAAAAACGGCACTGCTTTCCCGGTGATGATAGATATTACCGCCGTAAATGATGCAACCGGCAAACCCCTTTACCGTATAGTGAATGTACAGGATATTACCGACCGAAAAAAGCAGGAAAGCATTATTGCCCAAATGCTTCATACCGAGCAGTCCATGAACGAAGAACTTCGCTCCAGCGAAGAAGAGCTTAAGCAAATGCTTGAGCAAACCGTGAAACTCAATGAAAAAATACAGCAAAACGAGCTGCGCTTCCGCACCTTGCTCGAAAACAGTTACGACCTCATTACCCTGGTGAATGCCGATGGTATTATAACCTATTGTTCCGATGCTGCAGAGCGTATCACGGGCTACCGGGCCAGTGCAATAACAGGCAAACCTATTGGGACTTTTATCCCCGCGGAAGACCGACAAATGTTTCGCCAGAAAATGCTTCAAATTTACAAATCGACCGATACGCCCACGGAAATAAATCACAGGTTAAACCATCAAGATGGCACCGAGAAGCATCTAAAAAGTATTGCAGTAAACCACTTATCCAACCCACTTATTGAAGGTATCCTGATTACCAGCAGGGATGTTTCTCTGGAAGTACAAAGTGAAGAACTCCGGAAAAACATTATCCTGGCGCAAAAATCGGCCGAAATAAAACAGCAGTTTCTTGCCAATATGAGCCATGAAATTCGCACGCCCATGAATGGCATTATCGGCATGCTTGAATTTCTTATCAAAACCCCGCTTAATGAAGATCAGCGGGATTATGTTGACACCATTAAAATTTCGGCCGATTCCCTGCTTAACATCATCAACGATATCCTTGATTTTTCCAAAATTGAAGCCGGGAAGCTTAAAATCAGCCCTACCCTTGTGAATGTTCATAAACTGGCCAACGAGGCTCACAAATTATTTGCCGCACTTACCAAGCAGAAAAACCTCGAATTCATAATTTCGGCTGATGAAACCGTACCCGAACATGTGCTGCTTGACCCCGTGCGTATCAACCAGATTATTTCCAATCTCTTATCAAATGCCATTAAGTTTACCCCAGGCGGCAGAGTAAGCCTGCATATTCATTTGCAGGAAGAGATGGAAGATGGCCGTATAGTTTTGCGATTTGAGGTGCATGACAGTGGCATAGGCATCAGCGAGGCCAACCAGGAAAAACTTTTTTCTGCCTTCTCGCAAATAGATTCGTCCTTTACACGCACTCAGGAGGGCACCGGACTAGGCCTTGCAATAAGCCGCAACATCGTTAAGCTAATGGGAGGGCACATTGGTGTAACCAGCAAGCTGGGAGAAGGCTCGGTGTTCTGGTTTACCGTTTGTACGCAAAAAGCCGACCCCGATTACCAAAAGGATGAAATCGTTACGGATTTGACAAGCAGTGGCCCCGCCGAGCTCAACCTTGATGTATTACTTGTGGAAGACAAAAAAATCAACCAGAAAGTAATCAGCCTTATGCTCAACTCCATGGGATGCCGGGTAAACATAGCCAATAACGGGCAGGAAGCCGTTGACATGGTGGAAGCAAAAATCCAACAAACCCCGGACAAAGCCTTTGATGTTATCTTTATGGATATTCAGATGCCGGTAATGGATGGAATTTCGGCAACACGTATCATCAGAGAGAAATTCCCACAGCAGAAAATCATTATCGGGCTTAGCGCCAACGTATTGCCCGGCGACATAGAGTTTTTCCTGAAAAATGGGCTTAATGACTATATCGTAAAACCCACCCGGTCGGAACATATTTACCGAAAACTGCTATACTGGACTCAGCACAACAACGCGAAAATCATTACCCCCCATACGGCCGAAATGAAGGAGTATCTCAGCCAGGTGGCACAGGTAAATGAGGAAGTGCTTGGCATGATAAAAACTCAGTCGGGCAATAACGAACTCGTTATTAAGGAACTTCTTACTGACTTCCAGAAAGACGCAGAGGAGTGCCTTGAGCAAACCAGGGAAGCTAATGTAGTGGAACAAGTAGTTACACCCCTTGAAAAGCTCAAAAATGCGGCGCTCTACATGGGTGCCATCCAGGTGGCTCGTACCTGCGATGCTATGGAGGTAAACTTTGGCAATGTAGAAATAACAGAGCATGTGAGAGAAGAAAGAATATTCCTGGCCTCATTCCTGGAAAAGGCAGTATTCGACTTCCTTGAGAAGGCGGAAAACTATTTACTGCCCTGATTACCGACCCATGAGTTGTATTTTCTTGAGCTGGTATGCATCACCTGACTTTACTTTCAGCAGATAGGTTCCTGCAGGATAACTGCCCGTAAGCAATATCTGCTCGTTGTCATCAGCAAACCTCCAGCTTTGCAGCATGCGCCCCGATAAATCGAACAATCTTGCTTCGCTCATGGGCTCGTAAGCCTGAAGTCGAACATAATCGCTCGCCGGATTGGGATAAGCCAGCAACGTATTGGGTTGCACATCACTGTAAACCTCTTCGGCGATAGCAGTAACATTTTCAACAGAAAGAGAAACCCGTGCAGGGGCCGAAAGGCTAAACCCGTCAAAAATCACGTACCAGAACTCATCCTCTCCTCCATAATAAGCTATATCTGGATAATAGGTAAAATGTCCATCCAGGTCCAGTTCTACTTTTCCATGCAATGGAGGATGTAACACCAGGGCCTGCATAAAATTGCCATCAAGGTCGAAATCATTGTCCAGCACCGAAACTTCCGGCCTTACCGGGTAGCCGTCAATCCTTATAGAAAAACTGTCGCACAAGGCAATGGCCTTATTGTTGAACTCTGTCAGCCGGTCTTTCATAACCCAGTAAGAACCTTTGATAACTTCATCCACATCCAGTGCTGTATTCCATTTCTCCCACAGAAATCTTTGTTGCGGGGTGAAAACCTCATCTTTGTAATATACCGACAGGGCAATCCCATCGGAAATAGTATCTTCTGGCAAAGGTGTAGATCTGTCATCATGAAAAACAACGTATTCACTGGGATCTACAAAATGCAGCAAAGACCAGGGCAGGCGGATGTGCAAATGATCTGTGTAAAGGGTAACAGCATCCTTCGAGCTGGGAGGAAGAAAGCCATAATTCACTTTCATATTACCAATATATTGCACATCCTGCTCAAAGTTATTATTGCGCCACCGTACTATCTTCCAGGGCGCACCGTCGGAAACTACCGAACGGTACTGCTGTTCTGGTGCTGACACCTCATGAAAAATTCCGTATAAGTCGTAGGCCTGTGTTACATACATCATAGCTGAATGATTGGTAAGATGTAATGCAAACTCTGCACGGTTTTCTGTAAGCTCACCATTGGGAAGGATAGATTCTCCCAGCTCACTACTATAGGTATCCAGGGCAATCCACATTTCATCGGGGTGGCTCAGCGAGTTCTTTAAATGTATTTTCAGGTGCAGAAAATCATAATCAGCCGCGGCTTCAATTTTCTGAATGGGATCATCGGAAGAAAATTCTTCCCACAACTGCATTTGCAGTGGGCGCTGAAAACTCATCAAACCAAAATTTTGTTCGGCAGCGGTAATATTGTGCCACAGGATTCGCCTGTCGGCCAGGTAATCGATATGGTCGGTTATCCAGGTACGTTTAAACCATTCATCCAGCCATGAAAAATGAATCCCTCCACCGGAACCGGCTGCCTCTATGGTTTTTAGCAGCCTTATATTTATTTCGCCCTGCTCAAAATCATCATACCCGCCGTGATGCATGCCACTGGTGCTGTAGTGAGCAATACCCCAACTGGACGGCACCCCAAACTCGGCCACGATAAAAGGAAACCGATTGTAGTGCTTTTTCATGGCAGTGAGGTATCCCAGGTAGCTGTTGGGCCCATAATCATCATGCCAGGTAATATAATTGGGGTCGTAACTAATGTAATCGGGATAATAGGGATAGGCATGATAACTGGCAAAATAACCTGCCGGAGCATTGAGAAGCTGAATACGACTAAGATCAATTGAAGTCGTATCCTCCCAGGGATCCCACTCTTCGGGATGCTGAATCGGATCGAGGGTGGGCCAGCTGGAAAAACTTACCGGGCGCTGGGTTTCATAGTTGTCATACTCGTAGCTTACCAGTTGCTCCAGATGTTCAACCACCCACACTTCCGTTGCATTTACATCTTCAATGGCAAAATGAAAGCCATGAAAATCTGTGTATTGCGCGTGTCGTTCATTGGTGCGCAACACCTCTCCGGGATGTACCTCCCGCCCGATAATATAGCCGATATTCCACCTTGATACATCGGTGGCATAAGTGCCCCATGCTTTTCCTGGCCGGGGTTCTATCACCCTGTTGCCATGCACGCAATCCACATTTTCTTCAATTTCGCGTGAAAAGGATTCTGTAAGAAAATGCAGGTCATAATCATAGCCCTCCAGCTCTTCCTCAAGCCATACCCCCTGGAGGAAAAAAAGCGGATTCTGTGGATTGGCCAGGTTAAAAGAATCAAGCACCTCATAAAAATGGGGATAATGCAGGGTATATAAGCGGATGGAGTTAAACCCGGCTTGATTAATAAGCTCAAACCATCGCCCGTATTGCTCCCGGCTGGCTTCCATTTCTCCGGGAAACTTACCGGGTACGGCTATACCCAGGTTGGTGCCTTTGATGAAAAAGGGCTGATATTCATGCCCGTTCCAGATAGTCAAATGAGTAGTATCGGTGCTGAAGGGGATGGGATTATCTATATTACAATCCGTCTGTGCCGCTGTGCTATTCGATAAAGCATACAAAATCAGGGATATAAAGAGTAAGAGTTTTTCCATAGCTATTGATAACTTTCTATAAATTTTTAAAGACCGAAAGTACTATTTTGTAATGATTTTGGCATTATTACAGGAAAGATTTACGCAAACATAAAATAATCAAAGTCGTAATGAAAAAGATGAATGACCAGCCTGTTGGATAAAAACCCTATTTTTGATCTGTTTTAACATTATTAATCAGAGGAAGCCTTAATTTCTGAATGATTTTTACAAACCACTACCCCTGATATACCATGAAGGAAAACTTTAACACGAAAAAAATTATCTCGGAGGTAACCCAGGCCTTCGATTCCTTTTGTGAGGCCTACCTTCAGCAAAGAGACCTGGATGCTCTAAGCAGCTTTTTTTCAGAAAGCATAACCAATATTGGTTCGGCCAATGATGAACTAACCCTGGATTATGCCTCTGTAGTTGATATTTTCAGACGCGACATTGCCCAATGTCCCGAAAAAATTGAACATATTGAGCACAGCAGAAATGTAATACCTGTAGGTCCTCAAGCGGCATTATTCATATCAACTTTTGATAACGTAACTACCATTAAAGGTATACCGCTTTACCTTAAAGGATATCGCCAAACCATGTATTGGCAAAAATTCGCGGAGCAATGGAAGATTAGCCACATACATCATTCAAGAGGAGAATCAGAATTGCAGGAAGGTGAGTCCTTCCCCCTGGCCAGGGTGGAAGCCCAGAATCGCGAGCTGGAAAAGCTGGTGAATAAACGCACCCATGAGCTGCGCGAACTCAACAATGTACTGGCAGAAGCCAATAAAGACCTTGTAGAAGCCAAACAAAGATTTGAATCGATTTTCGAAAAAGTAAGTGATGGCATTATCGTAGCCGACTGGCAAAATAAATCATTGTACATGGTAAATAAAACCATGTGCCGCATTCTCGGGTATAAACGCAAAGAACTGGAAAAGCTATGGATAACCAACCTGATTCCTGAAGAAACCCGCACACAATCCACCAGTAAAATTCTACAGGAGTGTAATGGCGACAGAATTATTGCCGACGACATCCCCCTTAAATGCAAAAATGGCGAAATCCGCTATTTTGATATATCCTCACAACCCATAAAAATTGACCGTAGCAACTACATGGTAAGTGTTTACCGCGATACCACCGACTACAAAAATGCCCTTGAAACACAAAAAGATATCGAAATTGCACAGAAGGCCTCAGAAGCCAAAAACCTTTTTCTGGCCAATATGAGCCACGAAATCCGCACACCTGTTACCGGAATAATTGGAATGTCGGAAATACTTGCCCAAACCCGCCTTGAAGAACCCCAGAAAGAATACCTGCAAATTATCAATGAATCTTCAAAGGTATTGCTTACACTAATCAACG
>SLOR01000180.1 GCA_007132395.1 Bacteroidales bacterium | reverse complement strand
GGCAAAAAGCAAAGGAACAATCTGTTTGGTAAATCCCCAGGTTGACCACAGCCATTCGCGCGGCTCTCCGGGGGTTGCTCCGGTTATTACACTCAGGGCTATAAAGGCAACAACAAAAGGAATCAATGGATTGCCGGGTACGAGGATAGCTGCCAGCACAACAGCAGTAACACCTATCCCTACATACCATTTGTTAAGTTTGAGAATAAACAGCAATGACCCTACGAAAAGCAATCCAAATACGGATGTAATTATCCATTTATTGCTCCATAACCAGAACCAGAAACCGCTCTCCACATCGGGTTTTCCCCAGTTGGCAAAAATCAGGATAAATACAAGCACGAAAAAGTGAAAAGAGGTTTGCCACATGGGGCGTGATTCGGGGGGAGAAGGAAAATTCAGGGCTTCTTCATTGCGTTTCGCTTCTTCTTTACGAAATATAAAAGCCATGAGCAATCCGATGACGATGGCAAAAATTACCGCACCCACAATTCTCGCGATACCCAGTTCAAAGCCCAGGATGCGTGCCGTTAGAATGATAGCAAGGATATTTATAGCAGGTCCCGAATAAAGGAATGCGATTGCAGGTCCCAGACCGGCACCGCGCTTATGAATCCCAGAAAAAAGCGGTAGAATGGTGCAGGAACATACCGCCAATACAGTACCTGAAACCGAGGCCACCAGGTACGACTTCCACTTTGTGGCCTGCGCACCAAAATACTTCATCACAGCACCCTGGCTCACAAAAACGGCAATTACCCCCGCGATAAAAAATGCCGGAATAAGACAAAGCAAAACATGTTCCTGGGCATACCATTTTACAAGAAACAAGGCTTCGTAAATGGCATTCATAAAACTTTCCTTTTCTACCGGAAGAAAATAGGCAAACAGGAAGAAAGCCGTAAGCCAGAATAATATTTTAAACTCCTTTTTGTTTTCCATTAATAAAAAGATTGTTATTTATATAAGACTAAATATCAGAAATATACCGTTACAATGTAATACACGCCCACAATGATAAATACCACAGCGGCTATTCGCCTGAACCAGTATTCAAAGGTTCTTACTTTATTGTAGAAGCTGCCCACACCGCTTATGCTGAAAGCCAGCAACCATGCGATAATAATCACGGGAAGTCCCGTCGCCACCGCATATACAGGGGGCAGCAACAGTCCTTTTACGCTACCCAGTGTCATTGGAATAAGCATCCCAAAGTATAACACTCCGCTATAGGGGCAAAAGGCCAGGGCAAATATCACGCCCAGCAGCAAAGCACTCAGGGCACTTCCCCCTTTGGCTTTTCCGGCTATTCGGTCAGATAAGCCCATCCCTTTTCCCCAGGGCAGACGTAAGGGTATCAAACCGAGCATAAAAACGCCCATTACAAGTAATAGAGGCCCCAGAAGCAATTCTCCGTAAGTGGAAAAGAAGGTTCCGATAGCAAAGGCACTGGCACCAAAGAAAAGTATTATTCCTAGCAAACTGTAGCTGATAATGCGTCCGAGGGTGTAAAATAGTCCGTTGTAAAAGATTTTCCTTTTCTGGGTAAGATCCTTGCTTATATATGCCGTTGCTGTGATATTGGTTGCCAATGGGCAGGGACTGATGGCAGTCATAATTCCAAGGATGAATGCGGATAAAACCGGGAAGTTGGTACTGTCAAGTAACTGATAAAAATATTCCATAAATCCGTTTATAAAGCCTTTTCGATTAAAGTTTTTAAAAGGGAAGCAAAGTGTTTCATTTCGCATGGCAAAACGAAACCCACAAGAAAACCAAGTACAAGCCTGACTTTGTCAAAGCATGAAAAGTCTTTTTCATGTAAAAGATTTTGAAGGATGAGATTTATTGGCTACTGGTGTTTCTCCAGCAGTTCTTTCAGTTCACTCTGGGAGGGAACTCTTCCGCTGAGTGCAACTTTACCATTAATTACAAGGCCAGGGGTACGCATTACACCATAGCTCATAATATTCATGATATCTTCCTCTTTCTCCACGGTAGCGGTTAATCCCAACTGATCCACCATTTCGCGGGTAGCTTTTTCCAGGTTTTTACAGGAAGCACAACCCGTACCTAATATTTTAATTTCCATAACAATAGAGTTTAAAAACAACAATCATCGCAAATTTACGATGATTGCGTTAAACACCAAACTTATTGCAGAAATTTTTCAATTATTTTTTTGGCTTTTTGCCAGTTTTCCTGGTTTATACAGTATTTCACTTTGGGGGGGGTTATATTTCCCTGGATAAGACCAGCAGACTTCAATTCTTTCAAATGCTGGGAAACGGTGGATTGTGCCAGGGGTAATTCCTGCACGATATCATTACAAATGCAGGTATCGCGATGGGTAAGAATTTTCATTATAGCGATACGGGCAGGATGAGCCAGGGCCTTTAAGTATCGGGCCAGCTGTATATCTTCTTGTTCATATCCGTTTTCAACAATAATTTCTTTTTTCATCTTTTACGCGGGAGAAGCATTAGAAACACATGCAAACAGGCTTCACATATACCTGTTTGCATGTGTTGATATAGTTTTTTATTTCCTCAACATCCACGAAATGAGCTTTTATCTCACCCTTGGACCTGCCTGGTTTTCCATGGCAGAGTTGAAGCGTGGGCCGGAAGGCTCTGCCACTTCGCCCCTGATACGGAACACTCTCATCCCGGCGGGGTCGTTGGACATCACACTCACCGTGCGGCTTATACGATGTGCCCTGGGAGCCAGACGGAACTCGATATTCACGACTCCTTTTTCGCCTGGCAATACAGGCTCGCGGGTCCAGTCTTTAATACGGGTACCGCAGCATCCTCGCACGTGAGAAATCACCAATGGCTCATCGCCGTCATTGGTAAACTCAATCTCCATTTTCACGGGCTCCAGTTTATCGGTATACAAGGTGCCAAGGTCTTTTGCATCTTCGGTAAATTGAAGTATTGCTCCTTTGCTTTCCTGCGCCCCTGCAAGGGAAACAGAAATCCCCAATACAACAAATACGACGAAAAGTTTACGGGTTAACGTTTTCATAACGAACATAATTAAAATGAATGCTGACCATGAAGACAAAAACCGGACCGTAATCTGTTAGCGTCCCAGTTCTTCTTCAATCATTTGTTTGAGATTACTTAAGAATGCCTCTTCATTCCTTACATGACGATATGCTAAGGAAGTAAGGTTGGTAGCTTTTTCTTCTTCACCGTTTATACAGTTCAGAAACAATGCGGTGCTCATCACGTTAAACTTTTGCGCAATGGGGCGACCATCTTCCTGCTCTACATTCACAATAAAAAAAGCTACTTCCCCACTCTCCATCTCACTGGTGAAGTAGGTCTCCATAGTTTTTTTGGTGAGGTTTTCAATGGTTCGGCAGGGTCCGCAACGGCGATTACGGTGGAAGTAATACACTTCAACGGTTTGCTTGTCGACTTGTGCTTTGGCAGAAGGACGCGCATGAACTTCGCTTTGGGGGAATACCATGAGCAGCAAAAAAGCCACTACAAACATCCCAAGTAGTACAGATTTTTTCATATGTGTGTGCTTTTGATTTAATTCAGGAAATTTTTCCTTAATGAATCACCGCAAATTTACGATAATTATTTCTTACAGAAAACAAATCACCAATATTTAACACTAGTCTTATTATATTTTATTTTAACAGAACTTTTTTTATGCTTTAAGATAAATATTGATTATTCAAAATCTTGCTACCAATACATTTTTGTATATCGAAAAAGAAAGAGCGTCCTGAAAGGACAATTTACTTCAGCCCAACGGCAACGCCTTGGGGGAAAGGGTAAAGCAAAATCATTTGCGCCCTCTCGCTAGAATCGAGACACGGTGAAAGGGCAGCTTATCAATAATATTTGAGACTGTTTTGTTTTTTGATTTGCCCTTACAGGGCGCCCGACGATCAATTTAAATCCCAGGGCGATGCCACTGGGCTGAATTTAGCTGGGCTTTCAGCCCGCTGTTGAATACAACGATAGTTACGACTACGTTTTAATGGCAAGAAAACGGATAATCATAAAAAAAGGCTGTACAAAACAGCCTTTTTAAGAATGATTTTGCTCTTTTTATTTTTGTACATTCAACAGCACCGATGCAGCACCCTCATTTGCTATTACTTGCACAAGATAAACACCTGAATCCCATCCTGAAGTACTCAGCTGTTTTCTGTAATCATCCACTCTTACACTATGCACTAGCTGACCGTTAAGGTTGTAGATGCGCACCTGAGAAATCATCACCCCACTTTCTACAACAAAATAATCACTGACAGGGTTGGGAAATACCTTCAAACCGGCAACAACTTCTATGGGGTCCACAGATGTGCCCAATTCAAATATGACATGAACCGTTAAGTCGTCGGTGACATTTTGCAGGGTATAACTGGTATGCGAACCCACGCTCACATCGTTTACCAGGATATCAGCTACGTGGTAACCTTCACCGGGCACAAGTTCAAAGGCAATATCATCGCCATGATCCACATCTAATACGCCATCGGGTGAAATGGTGCCATTTCCTTCAACCGATACAGTTACCTGATAAGTGAAAACAGCAAATACGGCGTGAATGCTCTGATCTTCGATAACATTTTCAAAGGTGTAACTGTCCACATCCCCCACACTTTCCCCGTTTACGAGCACATCTTCAATATAATAACCTGTATCGGGGGTGATGGTGAATGTAATGTCATCTCCGTGGTTAACTGTCACATCGCCAGCGGGATCAATAGAGCCGTTATTCCCCGCCGTTGCTTCAATGATATAAGTATTGAGTGCAAAAACAGCGGTAAAATCATGGTCTTCATACACATCAAAAACGAAACTTTCTTCCTGTGTAATAACCAAACCGTCTTCCAACCATTCCACAAAGTGATAGCCTGTAGCGGCAATGGCAGCAATAGTAGCTTCCTCACCCCAGTAATACTCACCGGCTCCGCTTAAGGTTCCGCCCTGGGCAATATTGAGATCAAGCACCACATCGAAGCGAAGGTAGTGTAATACAATTGCATGCTCCTGGGCTTCCTCCTCACCTACTTCCACAGCACCTTCCAGGAGAACAAAGCCGGTTTTCACCACGCTGTATGTAAAGTAACCGGGAACAACCTCAACAACAATATGGCCGGCTTCATCGGAATAATGGCCGCCAAAACCCTGCATGAGCAAGTAGGCGCCTTCCACAGGTTCACCAAATTCATCATCAATGGTAATGGTAAGTTCCAGCAATTCTTCCGCTTCGTCAATCATCAATACCTCAAGGCCCACATCAGCATCAGTAACCAGCACCGTACCCGTGGCATCTTTGAATCCTTCAGCCCCTATAAGGTAGGTGTAGGAACCGGGTATTACCTGATGAATGAGGTTCTCACCCTCTGGCTGGGCTATCCCGTCAAATGTTATCTGCGCGTTCTCAACAACATCTCCCTGGATATCTACAACTGTAAAATCAACCGTAAATTCAGGAGGCGTAACGTTCATTACCACCGGAATAATAACGTCCGGTTCTGCGTTGTTGGCAATTACAATGCGCGCCAGGTATTCACCTACTTCCAGTGATGAGGGGTCAAAAGTCAACTCCACATCGATTTCTGATTCGGGTGCCACCACACCCTGAGCGGGTACGATGGTTAACCACTGCACAGGAACTAAATCAATCGTGCCCCGGATACCCCAGTTGTAATTGAGAGAACTATTAATTTGTGGAAGAGTATTCCACTCACCTCCGAGATACATCCACGCACCTTTTCCGTTTACCATGGGCCCATTATCGGCGCCTGAGGGATAGCCTCCTGTGGCAACAATACTGTATCCTATCCAGTATTCCAGCCCGGGCTGGAGGGCAATTTTTTCAGTTAACGCATGCAGGTTCCAATCACCAACGGTTACGGGTTCGGTTACCGTTTCAGAATACACCTCGTTGCCGGGGCCTTCATCCGAGCCACCTTCCCATACCTTAACTGTTATCTCCGAAAAGGACGACTGACTGATAAAGAACTTAACTTCACTGAGTTTGTAAAGACCGTACCAGGCATCCAACTCGTCAGGGGTAAAACGCGATGCAGCAATCCAAGTTCCGGCACTGTTAAGTCCCAGGCTTACCGCCATATTTCCATTGTCATGCCTCAATTCCCTGAAAATATCATAGCGGGAATCGAAACTTTCGGGAACAGCGTTCTCGTTTACCACGGCATGAAACTTACCGGCATCTGCCTCATACCCTTCATAGTGAGCAGTAGCAAAAGTTTCAGAAGATACTGATTTTGCATCCTGAGCAGGAAATGCCTCAATGGCAAATTCCAGTTCTCCATCGCCGGGGTTGGCAATGGTAAACCCATCTATGTGTGATGCGTTTTGAGGTACAGAAAAATCAAAATTATCAACATCCACCACAATTTCCGGCACAGGAATTTTCTCCAGTTCGATTTCGAATTCGAGTCCTTCACCGGTCACGATAAAATTCCCCTCCCACGGGAAGTACCCGGCATTATCAACGAAAATTTCATATTCTGCCTCATACAACGTAAGGGTTGCCAGACCCTGCTCATCGGTAATATCTTCCTGCCCGTCATACAGGGTGCGTACCCATGCGCCTTCCAGGGGCTCCACTCCATCGGTAACAAGAAAGGTCACATCAATGGGGGTATTTTCTACCATGATTTTCACATCGTCAATAAACCACCAGAAATCAAAAGAACCTATCCACTGAAATCTTATTTTCACATTGGGCTCACCCGCTGCAATATCCGTGATATCAAATTGTGAGAAAAGAGGATTAGGTCCATTGGTGGTGTTCTCTTCGGCATCTTTCCATTGATACAAAAGCTCTTCCGATTCAAAATCATTGGTAGAAATCCAGATACTTATATCGGCATTTCCGTATGTTGCGGCCCAGTGCTCAAGAGAAAGAAGAACTTCGGTGGAAACCTCACTAAGGTCAATAGCCGGTGTAATTAAATGGGCACGCTCCATAATTGTATCTACCCCGTGGGCATCCGAGTCGAGCATCATAAATCCATTATGGGCTGTGGTGGAGTTGAGTACATGTTCAGATTGGCTTCCGATATCCGTCCATTCCCATCCCGGGAAATCTTCAGGTCCTTCCAGCACTTCACTTACCCATCCATCAGGAATTTCACCCCCGTCAAAATCTTCATACCAGAAGGTATAGAATTTATTGGGGTCTTCCATGAGCACATATTCGCCAATCCAGTCTTCAAAATAACTTACCCTGGCATACACACCGGGAAAGTTGTCCAAACCACAACCATTACCCCAGCTTACTATACCAGCAAGTTTATAGCCACCTCTTCCGTCGGGCACCACCAGTGGGCCACCGCTATCGCCCTGGCAGGCATCTTTGCCTTCTTCCCCTGCCAGCAACATGTCAGGAGTGATATTGGCACCATAGCCCGCAGTACCTCCCACTATGGGAACATCCACCGCTCTTAATCCGTTGGATCCGGAACCCTGAAAGGAAGTAGCACCCCAACCTGACACTTCAGCGATAACGTCGGGGTCTGTAAGCCCGGCATTAACATCAAACGCTTTAACCATAGGTACTGCTACCCGGGTTTCTCCGTCGAGCAAAAGAGGGCTGGCCAGTTTAATAAGGGCTATGTCGTAGCGGTATCCTGAAGATGAATAATCGGGGTACAAAATAAATTCTTCCACGGCATGTACGCTTCCCTCCGAAGAACTCAGGGTGGTAAAACCCGCCCGTATACGAAGAGCAGACGGTGTAAGGTTGGGATTATCCAAACAATGACTGGCCGTGAGAATCCACTCCTCATGAATAATTGCACCTCCGCAAAAATGATTACCGCTACTGGTTTGCACAGAAACCTGCCAGGGATAATCCCTGATATTTACCAGTTCTCCTCCCACGATTTTATTGTCGGGTCTATAAAAACCAGCCAAAAAATCTTCCAGAAACTGAGGGTCCCTGAAAGGATCATCTTCGGCAAGTTCAAGCGAGAGCTCTTTGCCGGGTGGGGAGAAATCGTTCTTTTGTTCAAAATATTGGGCAGTAAGTAACCATGGATTCAGAAAAAGCATGGCAAAAAATAATAGCAGGGTAAGTTTTTTTTCTTTCATGTGTTGTTTGTTTTAACTTGAATTGACAGCAACATCCCCTGCAGTCGGCTGCGACCCCGGGAGACACAAAAGTCGGTTATGGGTTTTGGTTAAATAAGACAGCCCTCTGGATAAATTTCAACGAAAAGAATTCCATAAAGGAGGGCAAACATAGGTGATAAACAAATTATTAACTAAAATATGGGAATGCAAATGTAGGGATTTGGGGGGGTAATAAAAAACTTTGCTCCGGCTTTTTGCCGTTGCCATCACATTTTGAAGAAAAGCAAGCACTATATATATGAACCTGCATAAAGCTTAACAGAATTTCTTTTCTGCACCCTTTAGCGCTTAACATGTTTTACTCATCACCAGAAAAGTTAAAAGACATGCTCTTGTCAATTACTTTTACCGCCCTTACAAGGTCATCTTTACGACGGATAATAATTTTTTCATCCCGGAGCAAAGTCCTAATTTCCCGCTTGTATTCCGGAAAGTTATTCAGTAAAGAGCGACGTCTTGCACTTATGGATGTGAGGGATCCGTCGGGCATCTCCAGATAGTAGCGGGTATAATCTCTCAGTATAACCTGACGCACGACTTGCCCGCCTCGATTCACACTTTCTGAACGCGAGGAGGCACGTACGTTTTTCAGCATATACAGGCTAATTTCTCCTTCATGCAGCACCTGCACAAAGCGCTGTACTGGATTTCCTGAAACAGGATCGGGCAAGCGAATTTTTTTAAAACGTAATATTTCTCCAATACCGTTACCCAGAGAAAATGCTTCAACCATACCTTTATCCAGCATTATTTGATGAAAGGCAACTGGTGACAACCAGAATACTTCATCCAGCAGCATATTGTATTTCAGATTCTGTCCCTCATACAACAAACCATCCGCAGTGAGGATGGTACCCCGGAGCCATTCATCAAAAAGATATTGCTGACCCGAATACCCCGAAGCCGGGTAGTAAATTTCTCCGGGCAACAACACCTGCCGTGTGTTATCACCGGGAGCCTGGGCAGCCATCAAGCCTGTGGAAAACAAAAGGACGAATATTCTAAAAAGCTGGTACAATATGCGCTTCATCTGAATTCTTATTTAAGTGATACTTTTACCGAGAAATCCTCATACACTTTTACCATCTTTCCCATGGGAGTAAAAGCGGTAACAACTATCCTGTAATCCTCCTCGACATGGCTGGTAATAAAGGAAAACTCCATATTATGCTCACCCTTTTGCCGTTTCACCCGGGGCTCCCAAAACAATAATCTTCTGAAATCAGGATAGGGATGTATGGAATTATCACAGATTGCAGCATCAGGAATTGTTACTTTCCTTTCGGGTGTAAGTAAGGGTGTATCAAAAGGGATAAGTCCTTCGGGTTGCATAAAGTCAGCATCTTCAGCGAGTGTAACCGACAGCACCCCATCTGCAGCAAGGTCGCCCAGGGCCCACTTGCGGTTGACGATATCTATCATTTTAATTTTTTCTGAATCCATAGGGATAAGCCCGTCCAAAGCAGGTGTT
>SLOR01000030.1 GCA_007132395.1 Bacteroidales bacterium | reverse complement strand
TTGAAGGCAATTATGTAATCCTGAATGGTAGTGAAGTTTACGCCAAATGTTCCACCTGTGTTAAATGCCGGGTCGTAGCGGTATTTGGTGGTGGTTTCAATATCTTTGGCCGAGAGCTTTTTCTGAAAGCGATCCTGGAACCAGGAGTCGGCTACGTTGCGGTCGCGGAAATCTTCATCCACATAGGTGCCTCCGTAAATGATGGCGGCGATGCCGTGTTGTTGCAGCAGCTTGGTGCCGAAGCCTCCTCTTCCTGCCCAGCAATCCACATAGGTAACTACGCCCTTGCGAATGGGTGCCGAGGCGATGGCACCAAAATCGGTGTAAAGTGATGCAGGGCCTGTGGCCAGAATGCGGGGGTCATTTTCGTATCGGTCGCGAAACATCTCCAGCGTATTCTCCATCATAGAGTACACCCCTTTGCGTCCTTCTTCCCAGGTTTTGCGCAACCGTACAGGTACTATCTCCACTTCTATTTCTTCGCCATGTATCCTGTTGAGATAGATTACCGAAGGGGTAGCAGCCTTGCCGGTAATGGAAACCATGTTGAGCCCCAGGTTGTCGAATACCAGTCCTGCTCCGCCCATTGACGAAACATAAAACCCATGCCAGCTGGGGCTAAAACCGTTAAAGATTAAACGGTTGGATCCGGGGAAAATAGAACCTGCCAGCAGGCCGGTTCCAATATTCAGGCTGTCATGTTTTTTGGCCAGATGGATGCCCAAATCAACAGGGCCCCAGAAGTTTCCGATTTCATGGCGCAGGGTTTTGTAAAAGCCGGTGGAGGCATCTATCATCAACGTTTTCAGGTGCGATTGCGTCATTTGCATAAGGCGGATCGTTTTTTAAGGTTTCGATTTGGCTTTCTTTCACACTGCAATGGGGAAAGTGAATTACTGCGAGTGCCCGGTAAAGGTACAAAAAAACCCGCCTTGGTGAGAAAGCGGGTTTTTTTAAGATTATGTGATTCGCTGTCTGTTAATAGAAGCGATGTCTGTTGTCTTCTATATTGGCGCTCTCTTCAATGGCTCTGAAAGCGTCGCCTGGCACTCTGTTGCGGAAAGCATTTTTGAGCTGTGTGCGCTGTGTTGTCCAGGTTTGGGGTTCAACAGCTTTTTCTCTGCGGGTAACTTCCACCATGAAAACACCAGCAGTTCCTTTTACTGCATGGGGGCCGCTGTTGGGCTCGATGGCAAAAGCTGCACCCACAACCGCGGGTTCGTTACCGTAACCTGGCAAGCTGTTCTGGTTGAAGCGAATGGCTTCGAGGCTGCGGATTTCCTGGTTGGTGCCGCTGGCCATTTCTTCCAGGCTGTTACCTTGTTGTTTAAACATGTTGGTTATATACTCAGCTTTCTTTTCGCGGGTTGCAATACCCATTATTTCGCTGCGGATATCGTCCAGTGAGGGAACACCTTCTTCTCTTACCTTAGTAACAGAGGCAATTACGAAACGACCATCCAGGTCGAAAATCTGCGAGTGATCACCTTTTTGGGTGCGTTCATTGAAAGCCCACTGAATAATGGTTCTGGGGTTGTCAATTCCGGGGATGGCATTGTCCATGGGGCGAATATTATCCACCACTCTTTTGGCCAGTCCTTTTTCTTCTACTGCAGCATCAAAGTCTTTTTTCTGTCTGAGAAGGCTGGCAAAGGCACTTGCTTCGCCGTATACCCTTTGGTAGGTCTGACTGCTGTAATCAATGTCGCGGGTAAGTTTTGCCACCTGTACTTTTTTACTGGCAGCAGATTTTCCGGTAACCTGAATGATATGGAAACCAAACTCAGATTCGGCAACGGTGAACCCGTTAACCGGGGTGTTTACAACACCTTCGGTGAAAGCTTCCACCATAGCTCCGTCGGGGAACCATCCCAGGTCGCCCTGGTTGCCTGCGGCAGAGGGGTCGTCAGAAAGTTCAACGGCCAGTTGTCCGAAGCGCGCGGGGGCTCTTCTTACCACATTCAGGATGCTGTCAGCCTTTGCCTGAGCCTGCTGACGGTTGATGGTTGTTTCCGGACCGGCTGCCATGGAACCCTGAAAGCCAATAAGAATATGGGAGGCTTTCATGGAATCGGGACGAAACTGCACGTCGTGCAACATAGCTACTACAAAAGCATTGTTTTCTTCGTAGGGTCCGTAAAAGTCTCCTGGTTCAGCATTAAACATGAACTCGTCAATGGTGGGGGAAAGTTGTCCGGGAGCGTAGTATGAAGCATCAAAGCGGGCGTCGGAGTTGGCATTGATAAAGGAAACCACATCGTCGGTTTGCACAAAATCCTGCTTGAGTCTTTCTGTTTCTCTGAGGATCTGCTCCCTGTCCTGCTCGGAGGGGAACACCGGGAACACAACATACTCCAAATCTCTTGAAGCTTCGCGCTTGAAGCGGTTTTTGTGCTCGTTATATGCGTTGCGCAGGTCGCGATCGGAAACCGAAACAAGGGTATCGTCAACTTCGTTGAATCTTTTCACGATGAGCCTGATATCAACATCGGCGTTTTTATTCTGATAGTCGGCGCTGGCCAGCATATCAGGCATAAAATAGCCCTTGCTGATAAGGGTGTGATATTTTGTTTCTTTCCTTTGCTGCTTGATAAATTCTTCCAACATAAACCACTGCTGCTGCATGGAGGGCTCCATCATATCGAGGTTCTGAATAAATTCGATTACCATCTGGCGGTCGAAAGTACCATCGGCAGGGTTGGAAAAACTTTGCAGGATAGCAGGGTGGGGGTCGCGTCCGATAACCAGGTCGGTGAGTTCATCGGGAGAAACATCCATACCAAGGCTTTCAAATTCCCTGCCCAGGAGAATTTCTCTGAGCATTTGGTTCCATACCTGCTGTCTTATCTGGAATGTTTCCCTTTGACCAATCGTTTGGTTTCCGGTTTGCTGACGCCAGTTTTCACTTTGCTGGGCTACCCTGTTTTCAAATTCAGGATAGGTGATTTTTGATTTTCCTACCGAGCCCACTTCCATGGTTTGTGCCCCGGTGGGTCCATAGCCCATGAAATCGCCCAGTACAAATGCCGCAAGGGCTACACCAATCACCGCGATAAGTAGTCCGGAATAACTTCTGATTTTTCCTATAACAGCCATAATTCTTCTTTATTCTTGTATCTAATTAACGGATTTTAAATTGAATTGCAAATGTATAACAATTTTTAAAACCTTTGTTTGCAGGTTTAAATAATTTATGAGATTACAATCGGGTTGAAAAAGCAATGGTTCAGAGATTTTTTGGGCCGAAAGGACGATGATATGCCATGTATATTTCAACAGGGGGTACATTTTCCGTCAGGGAAAAGGTTAACCTGTTTTAAATTTCACAAAATCTTCATCCAGACCCTATCTTGACACTTCGACAGGCTCAGTGTCCGGTATTTTAAGGTTTACAAAATCTTCATCCAGACCCTATCTTGACACTTCGACAGGCTCAGTGTCCGGTATTTTAAGGTTTACAAAATCTTCATCAATACCTTATACAGACACTTCGACAGGCTCAGTGTCCGGTATCTTAAGTTTTACAACATCTTCTTCGATGCTATTTCTTGACACATTTTACAGCCTTAGTGTCCGGTTTTTAAATTTCACAAAATCTTCATCAATACCTTATACAGACACTTAGACTGGCTCAGTCTCCGGTGTTTTAAGGTTTACAAAATCTTCATCAATACCTGCTCAATTCTTTTTTCACTTACCTGTGTAATGCGGAAGCTGTAGTTTTTGATGATAATTTCATCGTTTTTGGCAGGA
The DNA here is from genome assembly GCA_007132395.1 of Bacteroidales bacterium. GTDB lineage: Bacteria > Bacteroidota > Bacteroidia > Bacteroidales > UBA7960 > SKVR01. The sequence goes on along the minus strand of SLOR01000030.1, from coordinate 5,872 downwards.
ATACTCTCATGGTAATTGATGATGAGCCCCCCCAGGGTTTCGTATTCGTCGGATTCGGGCAGGTGAAAATTATATTTCTCATTAAGTTCGTCAATTTCAAGCCTTGCGGAGAAAATAAACTCCTTTTCATTGACTTTCTTTTCAATCAAATCGTCAGTGTCGTATTCATCGTCTATCTCCCCGAATATTTCCTCCATAATATCTTCAATGGTAATGATACCTGCTGTGCCGCCAAATTCATCTACCACTACGGCGATACTTTTGCGCTGCTGAATAAAGTTTTTAAACAACTTGTTGGCATGCATTGTTTCGGGCACGAGGAGTATGGGGCGAATAATGCTTTTAATGTCTTTGGGTTTTTTGAAAAAGTCAAAAGCATGCGCATAACCCACTATGTTGTCAATGTTTTTTCGGTAGATAATAATCTTGGAAATACCTTTATCAGAAAATTTTTTTCGGAAGGTATCCAGTTCTTCACTTTCTTCCAGCGCGATTACCTCTGTGCGGGGAATCATACTTTCCCTGAGCTTGATATCCGGAAATTCAATGGCGTTTTTGAAAATCTGCATTTCAATGGCTTCCTGTGCGTTGGGAGAATCGGATTCACCAAATTCCCTTAAAAAGTTGTTGATGTCTACTGTATCAAAAGTTTTGGGTTTATCAGCCAGGTGCAGCTTGAAAATGTTCTTTAAAATAAATTCTGATATTCCCAGGGTAATAAATACCAGGGGGTACAATAAATAATAAATGATGTAAACGGGCAGGGCAAAAAATTTAAGGATGGTATTGGCATTGATGCGAAACAGCGTTTTGGGCAAAAACTCGGCAAAGAATAAAATAATAAGAGAAGATATTAGTGTTTGAATGAAAAGAATCAGGAAGTCCAGGTGCAGTGCCGCAGGAAGTATTTGCAATAAAAAGCCTTCGAGTAAAATGGCTATGGCAATACCATATATTACCAGGGCGATGTTGTTACCCACCAGCATGGCAGAAATAAAACCTGAATCTGATTTTGTAAAATGAGATAGGATTTTGGCCGACAGGCCGCCGCTTTTTTTATCTACTTCAACCTTAAGTTTGTTGGCCGTAATATAGGCTATTTCCATGCCGGAAAAGAAAGCGGAGAACAACAAACTCAAAGCAATAATACTCCAGATATCCACTTAGAATTTCTTATTGGTTTTTATGCAAAGTTAAAAGAAAATCAGGAATATAGGAGATTTTTCCCAACAGGTAAGATGCAATAACAATTATTGAAGAGGTGCCTGACGTAGCAATTGCTCTTCAGGTGCAAGGGTATCCTGCCTGGAGGGAGTTACAGCGGGAACCGGTTCAGAGGGTTGTTGTTGCGCGGGACTGGCTTCTGTGGCTTCCGAACCTGTGTCAACGTAAAAGGTACCACGGGGGTTTTTGATTACCCAGGAGGTAAATCTTTCGTCCGACTCAAAACCATCTCCATAAAGCACTTCTTCTTCGGTGGTGATTTTTACAAACTTTTCTGTATAGATAGTTTCATTTTTCTGGTCCCAGATGAGTTGCTCGGTGTTGAGTCTTTCCTTGTTTTCAATGTTTTCCACAACCACATCGTCGCGGGCATCAATGAGTTCATCTTTTTCGTATTGTATGGCGTACCTGGCCGAAATACGGGAAGTTTCAATCATCAGGGTGTCATAAAATATCATCAGGAAGCCTTCAGGCAATTCCATATAGGGTTCTTCTCCCTCGTAGCGTTCCATCAGTGGGGCTTCCATTACCATTTGCACCCTTGCGTGGGTGCTGTAAACAATACGCAGGTTTTCGGCTGTTTCAACAGGCTCATTGCCCTTGCGTGTAATGGTGTCGATGGTTTGCAGGTCGGGTTTACACGAAAAAAACATTGCCAGCCCAAGAAGGATGGCAATGTTTTTTATGGTGTATGAGGGTTGCAATTTCATCTTACTATCGTGATCTTACGCGAGTGGTTTCGTTAATCCAGCATTCAACTCTGTAAGTATCTCCGTCGTCCAGACCGTGGAAGAATGTAACTTCTCTGCTGGGGAAATATTGCCTGTAAGTGTTGATAAGCTGAGTGGCTCTTTCCCGTATAGCAGGATCCTGATCCACGTTGCGTGCTTGCTCAAACTTGTCAACGGCAGCCCAGTAGGCAACGGATTTGGTAAGGTCGCTGTCGCCACATGCACTGGCGCTGGCAGCATACATTTCACCGATTAGGATGTAAGGTCTGCCGTTTTCAGGATCCAACCTTGAAGCTTCCAGGGCGTAAGTACGTGCCTGGCTGAACTGACGCAAGTTGCGGAAGTTAATATCGGCAAGCAGCATAAGAGCCCTTATTTTGTCACTATCCTGTTCGTACAACTCAACAGCTTGCTCAAAATATCTTGCTGCTTCGCGGTGGTTTTGCATTCCGTTTTCCAGGCGACCCATCAGGAAAGCTGATTGAGCCGTGGGCTTAAGGCGGTGCAGGTTGCGCGTTGCGCTGTAGAAGAGTTTCTCTTCGGTACATCCTGATCTGTTGAGCATCTCAGTGATTTTCTCAAGTAGTTCTATATCTTCAGGATTGGCCTCAAAGCGTGGCTTAAACAAAGTGTTGATATTGTCGCAGGTGGCATAAGGTTCAAACATGCCATCAATCTGCCCCTTTGCTGGCTCAAAGAACCTTAAGTCGTCAGGGTTATTCTCCAGGTTGAAGTCAATAATATTCATTATTTTATCGTAGGTGTCCAGTATCACTGTTTCATCCTTCAAGCCTGCTTCAGTAAGTCTTACCAAAGTCTGCATATGCACCAGGAGAGTAGCGGCCTGCGAGGCATTGCCTTCCAGCTCAATTGCCCTGAGTGTCATTTCATAGATTTCCTTTGTGTTGTTGGGACGTAGCTGGTAAAGATCAACTGCTTTCAGCCCCAGTACAAACCCTTTTCTGGAGGAATGATGGCTGCCAAAATGTTTAATCCTTTCATCGTATATCATCATGAGGGTATCTACATATGCATCACGACGGATGGGATCAGTTTCTTCATTATACTTCATTTTCACGAGTACAACTCCGCGAATAAAAGTATTTTGTTGCGCCTGTGGGCACTCCAGAAAAACATCTCTCCAGAAATCATAAGCCAGGGTAAAGTTCCTTTGGTTGTAATATTCGGTGTAAAGGGAAATGTTTCTTACACACCTTACACTATCCTCTGGGGTTTCCCCAAAACGTGGAGGGGTTCTTTGAATATTGTAAGTGGTAATGGCTTCGTTAACATCTTTGATTTCCATGTAATCCATATGGCCCAAATCCAGAGCCACAGAGGATTTTTCCCAGGCAAAGGCATTGCCTGCAACAAACAACGTAATCAGTGCAATAGCTGATATGAGATTTTTTGTTTTCATTTTAGTGTGTTGGTTAAAGTATATTGTTTTTTAATAGAATCTTCTCCTAACAAACCAGCGTTCGTAAATATTGACGCCAAGGTTAAAGCGGAAAAAACTTTCACTAATCATATCGCTGCTGTCAGGGGTTCTTTGAGAAAACTCAAATCCGAGGTTCAGTGTTGAGAGCGATCGTCTTAGTGGTATGCCTAGTCCAAAACTTATGCCATACTCCGAAAAGTCTTGATTGTCTATGTTGAGGAAGGATTGTCCGTACCTTAAGCCGGCCCTGTACTCCCAACGACTCAAAAAGCCGGAGAAGGTTTCTATCTGTGGGCGGTGAATGGCTCCAAAGCGAACCTGTGAGCTGTTATTAAGGTTGTGGTTTTGCTGAAAACTGCTGAATTCGCTCCAGCTTTGGGTCTGGAGGTCAAGACCGGCGCTCCAGTTATTGTTGAACTGGTAAAACGCACCCATTCCGAGGGATTGTGGGATAACCATTTTTCCTGTTGCACCGGAAACATCCTTCAATGTATCAATGCCCCATACTCCCGGCAAGTCTCTGAAAATACGTTCGTTGCGCGTCAGGTTCAGCTCCGTATCGGGTGTAAAGGTAGCGCCCAGGGTAAGTTTTTGGTTTTCCGCAAGGTCTATTTCCCACTGCATGCCCATGCTCAACATGAATCCGTCAATATCATCAGCATAGCTCCAAGCCGTGCGGTAAAAGCCCGCGCTGTCAGAGGCAGCAATCATGCGGTCTTCTGATTTCCCGAAAAGATAAGAGGCGTTGAAGCCCACGGAAAGCCCTTTGAAAAGCCTGAACCCGTGGCCCAGGTAAACCTGGTTGATGCCACCGCTGCCTTCGTAAAAATAGTTGATTCTGCCATCAAGGTCCTCACTGTCGCTGATATTGTATCCCACCTGCGAATAGGGCAGCAGGCCTGCTGCGATTCTCCAGTAGCGTGTTACAGGGAAAGCAAAGTTTATGTTGCCCAGGGCAGAATAGGTTGTAAGCTGTTCCTGATTGGCTGCTTTTTGGCGGTACATATGCGAAAAAACCGTGGCTTCAAACACGAACGACAAAGAGTCTATGGCCGTGTATGATGCGGGGTTAATGTAGTTAACGCTGTTGTTGGAGCGGAAACCCTGTGCAATACCACCCAGTGATAAATTTCTGAAATATTCGTTGCCTTTAACTTCTCCGGGGCCAAACATGGAGTAGGGCGAGTTAATCCTGTTTTGTGCTGTAAGGGGGGCGGCGCTCCAAAGAAATGCCAGCAAAAGCAACCCGAAAGCTGCGTGTGTGTAGTGGTGTCTTTTTTTACTTTTCAAAATGGGCATGGTTAAATTTTAACACTTCATTTAATCCCCTGAGAACTAAATTTTCGGTTGCAAATATCCTATTTTTTAGCTTTTTATCAAAATAAATTGCATCGCCACCTCCCAGCACAACCATCAGGTCGGGGTACCTGTGTTTGTACTGGTCGATTATACCGTCAATTTCGGCAATACAACCGTTCATTACACCTGACAAAATTGATTCTTCTGTGTTTTTTCCCGTAAGGAAATGAATTTCTTTTTTTTTAACTAACGGTAATTTGGCAGTAAAAGTATTCATGGCTTTGAGGCGCAAGTCCAGTCCGGGAGAAATGGCTCCTCCCTTATAGCTACCATCGGGTGTGATAAATTCGAATGTTATACATGTTCCGGTCTGAATCACCAGGACATGATTTTGCGGGAAGAGTGAATGGCCCAGTACAGCTGCGGCCAGCCTATCAGGCCCCAGGGTTTGAGGGGTTTCGTAATCCATTTGCAAGGGCGTAGGCGTTTGGGCATTCATATTTAGTACAGATATGCCCGTGCTTAGCTCCCGCGAAATATCATCTCCAGAGCCAGCCACATCACTTATAATTGCTCTGCTTATACTGTATTCGCTGCACCAGGTTAAAACACTCTCTGCAGCAATCCGTGCACTCTGCTCAAACACAACTACTTCGTCCCCATTAAAAATGGCGGCCTTCGTTAGTGTATTACCTGCATCAATTACGAGTTGCATGGTGCTGTCGGGTGAAAAGTGTTTTTAGTTTCGGGGACAATTAGCAGGGCGATAGACCCTATTCCTTACCGGGGCTGCAAAAGTACTTGAATATATTTACTTTTCTGACAAATGATTGCTTTTTCTCTGCTATATATTAAGGTGATACAACCCTTTCCTGTATAGTAAGACCCCTCACACCAGGTTTTACCCTATGTGGCACAAATATTTTTAACCATTACTGCTTCCATAAGCCGCCAAAACTCTGTTTTTATGCATTGGCAACAATTTATTTCGCAATGTTTGAAGCTGATAATAAGCGAGAAAAGAATTATTCGAAGTAAATAGGGTTTAAAAAGAAAAAAACATCTTGTGAGTTAAAAAATGTTTGCGTAAATTTGCAACGTCAAAACGACGGGGTACCATAGCTCAGTTGGTAGAGCAACGGACTGAAAATCCGTGTGTCCCTGGTTCGATTCCGGG
>SLOR01000360.1 GCA_007132395.1 Bacteroidales bacterium | reverse complement strand
CCATCGTTTTGCTGGGTATAGCATTTTCGCTGGTACCTGCTGCCATGTGGCCTGCCGTAACAAAAATTGTTCCCACCTCAAAACTGGGTACAGCCTATGGCTTCATGTTCTCGGTACAAAATATCGGTCTATTTATTTTCCCCATGCTAATCGGGTACGTGGTAGATGCCTCCAACCCCAACTACCGTGCTGCCATCAACGCCAATCAGTTTGAAATTGTGCAGGAAAACAACATGGTGTACTCCGGCACTTATCTTGACAGAAAAGACAGACCCATCAGCAACAAGGATATCAATGTTACTGCCATTATGTTTGAAGACATCGTGGGAGGAAGTGTCGTATGGAATGAAAGCCATAGGGTAACTACCAACGAAATGGGTGAGTTTACTATTGAAGTGGGTAATCCTGAGGCACTGCTTTCTGCTGATTTTTCAAAATTAACAGATGCAGATTCCTACAGGGCCGAACTTATTAAAACTGTTGATGACACCCAAAAGGTAGTGTACGACAACCGCTTTACCCAAGACGAGAATAACATTTTTGTTTCTGTGTTGCAGGATGGCAACACGGAGATGTTCGGTAAAACCCATCGTGGCGTCCTGAGGCTTTACAGCCAGGACAACGAACTGGTATGGGAAGAAAGAGCCCGCTTCTACGTTGATGATGCCGGACAGTTTGAAATTATCATGGGGCAGGGTCGCCTGGCCTACGCCCATCCTGCGTATTTTGGCATAACAAGCGATGCGCATTCTGCCGAGATCATTAAACCCCTTGATTACACCAACCCCATGCTTGTATTTTCAGTACTGGGATTCCTGGGATTGATTTTCGCATTCCTGCTCAAGAGGGAAGATAAAACATCGGGCTATGGCCTGGAACTGCCCAACAAAACTGAAAAGAGAAAAGAGGAGGAATAGGTCTTAACCTAAAGTCTTTTCCAAAAAACACCCCATGAATATTATTTTTCATGGGGTGTTTTACTTTATCACAATACAATAATTACCTTGCAATATCTGCAACGGCCTGATTTATCTTTCGGAAAATAAAACTTTCTTAGAAACAAGTTGTTCCCATTTCATACAACCACTTACCCCAATTGTATTTAGGTATTTTTTTGCGGTTTTACCTAATAAAACATCATGGTAAATACGGATAATCGCAACAAAAAGTTGTAATTTTGTTAATATCAAACTTCCCTTAATGACACTGGACCTGAATAAACTTTGTAAGAATACCCTGGTAGAACACCTGGGCATAGAATTCACTGAAAGCGGAGACAATTACCTGAAAGCCAAAATGCCTGTGGACAACAGGACTTTGCAACCCATGGGAATCCTTCATGGCGGGGCAAGTCTGGCTCTTGCCGAAACCGTGGGCAGTGCCGGTTCGTATGCAATGGTTGACAGAGAGAGGTTTAACGTGGTGGGAATGCAGATAACGGCCAACCACATCGGTTCTGTTTCTGATGGGCATGTAGTGGCGCATGCTACCCTGGTTCATAAAGGAACGAAAACACATATCTGGGACATTGAAATTTCCACCCCCGATAACAGAAAAATTTCCATTTGCAGATTAACCAATATGTTGATAGAAAAAGCCTGACAGGTAATGGAAGCGATACTAACAGAAACTGTTGAACTGGAAAAAATTCATCAACTGGCACTGGATAATCAGCTGGCTGTTGTTTCCTACAGGCTGCCCCAAAATCATGAGGTTACCACATTGATGCAATGGAGCAACCAGCCTTTGATTGTGGAGGATATTCCGGCGCTGGAAGGCAAATCAGGCTTCGTTTTTTGCCCTTTCGACACCGACTCGGACTTACCCATACGACTCATCCAGCCTGATTTGATTATTCGTGGCGACATCCTTCAAAAGCCCGAACCACAGCAATTTACCGACAGCAAACACAACACTGTTGTTCAACGGGAACCAATTCCCGCACAGCCCTATCAGGCCGATAAATCAGAATACCTGCAACAGGTGGAATCCGTGAAAAAACATATTCAAACCGGTGGTCTTGACAAGCTGGTTCTTTCGCGTATCAGCCGTGAGTCCATGCCAGGGCATTTTCAACCCACCCTTTTATTTGAAGAGCTCAGCAAGGCTTATCCCGATGCTTTTGTATTTATGCTATATATTGCCGATGCGGGCTTGTGGTTCGGAGCCAGCCCTGAGCCACTGCTTCAGAGTAATCAGGAAACAATAAGTACCGTCTCTCTGGCAGGCACCAGGATATTTAAAGAGAAAAACATTTTTAGCACATGGGGCGAAAAGGAGCTGGAAGAACAAGGCATGGTAACCCGTTATATAGAAGATGTTCTGCAAAAAGCCGGCATTGAAAGATTTGAAAAAGCAGGTCCTTACTCCTACAAGGCCGGCAAAATAGAACACCTGAAAACAAGTTTCACCATCGATGCAACTTATCTTCGGGGTAAGCTTGCTCCCTTGCTCAATGCTTTACACCCTACCCCCTCGGTATGCGGACTACCCAAAAGAGAGGCCATGGAGGCCATCAAAAACATCGAAGCACATAACAGGGAGTATTATTCAGGCTTTCTGGGTCCGGTAAACATGGACAATCAATGGAACATTTTTGTGAACCTAAGAAGTATGAAAGCAGGAAATGACTACCTTGCCTATTTTCTGGGTGCCGGAATCACAGAGGGTTCTGATGCGGAAAATGAATGGGAAGAAACCCTAAACAAACAAAACACCCTGCAATCCATCGTGAACCAATTAAAAAACTTCTGATATCATGCCCGCCCCACGACAAGGAATAAGTGAACTCCCCCATATATGCCTTGCCCATGGATTAAGGCATGTGGTGATATCTCCGGGTTCACGCAACGCCCCTTTGATTCTGAGCTTCACCTCGCACGATGATATGGAGTGCATAAGCATCAGCGACGAAAGGAGTGCTGCCTATTACGCCCTGGGCATGGCCCAGCAGTTAAATAAACCCGTGGCAATTATCTGTACCTCGGGTACTGCCGTAGCCAATCTAACTCCCGCCATTGCCGAAGCATTATACCTGAAGGTTCCCTTGCTGGTGCTTACCGCCGACCGTCCCCTCGAATGGATTGACCAGAACGACGGACAAACCATTCGCCAGGATGGCATCTTCTCCAACGTGGTAAAACAATCTTTTACCACACCCGTGGAAACCCAAACCGAAGGTGAACTCTGGCATTTCAGAAGAATCATTAACCAGGCTATCCAAACAACCCAACTGGGCAAGGCCGGCCCGGTGCATATCAACATCCCTCTCAGAGAACCCCTTTACGAAATCCTGCCACCGGTAAACACGCCACCTTCTGTTATGAAAGTGAGTCCTAAGGATAACTGCCTCATGGAGGAGGAATGGATGGAATTACGCAGGGAGTGTAAGAATTATAAAAAGATTATGGTTGTGTGCGGATTTAACGCACCCAAGGCCGAACTCACCGCCCAATTGCAAAAAATGGCTGACAGCGGAACTGCTGTTATCTTGGCTGAAAACCTTTCCAATAGTACCGGAGCCGGTATCATTGATACCCCGGAACGCTTCATGGCCATGCTCAAGGATGATAATCAGAAAGAATTACAACCTGAACTGCTCATTACCACCGGTGGAGCGGTTATCTCCAAAAGACTGAAGAAATATCTTCGCCGCTACAACCCCAAAGCGCACTGGCACATTGACGAGAACGAGTTTTTCGTGGATACCTACCAGTGCCTTAGCCGCAACATCCCGCTGAAGCCGGAATGCTTCTTCAGGGAAATGCAAGAGTACTTTACCGCAGATGCTGATTATGCAGCAAGGGCAACAGCCATTCAGCAACAATCATGGAGCCTGCATGATGCATTCCTGGCTGAAGCAGAATTTTCAGATCTGCCAGCTTATGCTGTTGTCTTCAACCAACTGCCAGGCAACATTAACCTCCATCTTGCCAACAGCACCCCGGTACGTTACGCGCAGCTTTTCCCTTCCCGTAAGGATATACACTATTATTCCAACAGGGGTACCTCCGGCATTGACGGATGCATCTCCACCGCTGCAGGAGCTTCCATGGTAACCGATAAAATGAATGTACTGTTGCTGGGCGATCTGGCATTTATATACGACAGCAACGGATTATGGAACAACGCCCTCCCGGCCAACCTCAGGATTGTGGTTATGGATAATGGAGGTGGTAACATTTTTAAACTCATAGAAACAGGTCCGGGTGTGGAAAAGATTAGGCCTTTTATTGAAACACCCCACAAGGTTCAGATAGCAGACTTGTGCAAAGCCTATGGAGTGGAATACATTGCAACATCAGGGCCGGAGGAGTTGAAAGACATTCTTCCCGGTTTTTTCAAACCAAACCGCCTCCCGGTTGTTCTTCACATACAAACCTGCGGAGAAACATCAGCAAGAACCTTTAAACAATACTTTCAACATATAAACAAAAATGAGCACGAAAAGAACCTGGACAACACTGAAGGAATACAGTGAGATAAAATTTGAGCTTTTTGAGGGCATCGCCAAAATCACCATTAACCGTCCGCGGTATTACAATGCATTTACCCCCGATACCATTCAGGAAATGAAGGATGCCATGGTGCAGTGCCGCGAAAATGATGATATTTTTACCGTTATCATTACCGGCGAGGGCGACAAAGCCTTTTGCAGCGGTGGCGATCAGAATGTGAAAAGCATTGGCGGATATGTAGGTAAAGATGGCGTACCCCGCCTCAATGTGCTTGATCTGCAACGACAAATCCGTTCCCTGCCCAAACCCGTTATCGCCATGGTAAACGGTTATGCCATTGGCGGCGGGCATGTACTGCACGTGGTGTGCGACCTTACCATTGCTTCCGAAAATGCCATCTTCGGACAAACCGGCCCCAAGGTAGGAAGCTTTGACGCAGGTTTCGGTTCGTCCTACCTGGCAAGGCATGTTGGCCAGAAAAAGGCCCGCGAAATATGGTTTCTCTGCGATCAGTACTCTGCCGAAGAGGCCCGCGAAATGGGAATGGTAAACAAAGTAGTACCTTTAGAACAACTGGAAGATACCACTGTGGAGTGGTGCAAGAAAATGATGAAACGCAGCCCCCTTGCATTGCGTATGATAAAGATGGGCCTCAACGCCGAGCTTGACGGGCAGGCCGGAATTCAGGAATTAGCAGGTAATGCCACTTTGCTCTATTATCTTACGGAAGAAGCCCAGGAAGGAAAACAGGCATTCCTGGAAAAGAGAGACCCGGATTTTAAAAAGTATCCCCGTTTCCCTTAAAAAAGGAATACCTCTGCTATCCATTACCCTCTGCTTCAGCTGACGGCTAAATGCTGGCATAAGGACTCGGGATACACATGTATTACTAACCGACATTTTTAAAATAAAATGCAAAAACTAAAACCCTGGATAGAGGCAGCTCGCCTCAAAACTTTACCCCTGGCGGTTTCAAGCCCGCTGATGGGGAGTTTTCTGGCATGGTCGGAAGGTTATTTCCAGTGGATTATCTTTATTCTGGCTACCCTCACAACCCTGCTGTTGCAGGTGCTGTCAAACTTTGCCAACGACTATGGGGATTTTAGTAGTGGAGCTGATAACAAAGAACGCATAGGCCCCAGGCGTATGGTACAAAGTGGATTGATTACAGCTTCGCAGATGAAAACAGGAATCATTCTTACAATAATCCTGGCCCTCATATCTGGGATAGCGCTTATCGCGGTGGGAGCACAAGGCAAGGACATCACCATCATTGTACTTTTTCTGGTACTGGGAATTGCAGCCATTATCGCGGCCATCAAATACACCGTGGGTAAAAACCCTTATGGATACCGTGGTCTGGGTGATATTTCCGTATTTCTCTTTTTCGGACTTATCGGTGTGCTGGGCACCCACTTTTTGCACACGGGCAGCTTTAATCCCTGGCATGCATTGCCGGCAGCGGCAGTAGGCCTTTTAAGTGCAGGCGTACTCAACCTCAATAACCTGCGCGATTACGAAAGCGACAAAAAAGCCAATAAAAGAACACTTGTAGTATGGCTGGGAAACCAAAGAGCCAAATACTACCATTTGATACTCATCGTGGCTTCGGCGGTATTGGGTCCCTTGTATGTAATCTTTAATTATCACTCGGCCTACCAGTTTTTGTTTATACTTGCATTCCCGTTGTTTATCAAAAATGCCTGGGCCGTATTCCGTTACAGCGACCCGGTAGAACTCTACCCTGAGTTAAAAAGGCTGGCTTTTGCCACGCTGGTGTTTTCGGTAACTTTTGGTATTGGCATGCTTATCTGAAAACAAGGCAAACCCCGAATGGAAGCAATCCTGAAAAAACTCGACTTACAGTTTATCTCCCCGGGCAAAACCTCCCGGGGAACTTTATATTCCAAGCCCTCATGGTTTATCATCCTTAAAAGCAACGGCCGCACCGGCATGGGCGAATGTTCTGTAATTCCCGGACTAAATCCTGAATATAAGGAGGGCTACGAGCAAAAAATCAAAGAGGTTATTGATGCCATCAATGCAGGAAACAACCCTTCGCCCGATTCTCTGCATGATTTTCCCTCCATACAATTCGGACTGGAAACCGCACTCATTGACCTGGGCCAACCTGTTACCGGAATACTTTTCCCTTCCCCCTTTACGCAAGGAGAAGAAGGAATTCCCATCAACGGGCTTATCTGGATGGGGAGCAAACAGGAAATGCAGCAGCGCATCCGTGAAAAGCTTAAGCAGGGTTTCAGGGTATTGAAGATGAAGGTGGGGGCATTGGATTTTAAAGAAGAAACAGATTTACTCTATGCCATCCGACAGGAATTCAGTGCTGAAGATCTGGAAATACGCCTGGATGCCAACGGGGCATTTTCTGCCGATACAGCATTGGAAAAACTGAAATGGCTTTCAGCATATACAATACACTCCATTGAGCAACCCATTAAAGCCGGCCAATGGGAGGCGATGGCACAAATCTGTAGTAGCTCTCCCCTGCCCATTGCACTGGATGAAGAACTTATTGGTATTACTGCCCCTGATGAGAAAAAAAGGCTGCTCAGCACCATCCGACCCCATTACCTTATTTTAAAACCCAGTCTGTTGGGAGGCCTCGCCCAAAGCCGGGAATGGATTGACATGGCAACTGAAAACCACATAAGCTGGTGGGCCACTTCGGCCCTTGAAAGCAATGTGGGGCTTAATGCCATTGCACAGTGGGTGTTTACCCTGAAACCACAAATGGTGCAGGGGCTGGGCACAGGACAGGTTTTTTCCAATAATATTCCCTCACCTCTTCAGCTACATGGCCCCAGGCTGTTTCACAACCCCTCACTCCCCTGGGACCTCTCTTCTGTCTCCAAATAATCACTCCTCAATTTTTTACGTGTTACATCTAGCAAAGCAATAGGTATTTATACCTAGTCTTTAAACCGAGGATAACCCTTAGGGCAAAACACCCTTTTTTTCTCCACTCTGACTATCAGCACAAACAACATTTCTCAGCTGATTATAGCATAAATGCAAGTGTTCTCAAGAAGAACTCCACCAACCACAGAACATACTTATGAAAAAATATATTGTTAAATTTTTTCGACAAACTTCATTTTTTTGAAAATTTACGTATTTTTGCGAAACTGAAATAAGTAAATTTACGTACAAGCCTACGAATAAATACTAATTTTACATATAACAATAGAAACATTAAGACTAAAGCATACAATATTTAATACAACAAAAATACCCGGGATACCCGGAGCACAAAACCAGCACCTTACCAATCAACGCGATATGAACACAACAAGTACATTTTCGAAAAACAGGTCTTTCAGCGCAGCAGGCCTTATAATTTTGATAGCTTTATTTTTATTGCCCCATCAACTCCTATCGCAGGTGCGGGTTCCTTTCGAACAAAGGGAGTCTGTATTTACACCCGGTCAGAAATCCTGGACCCTGAAAGGGGATTTTGTAATGATTGGAAACACCAATCTTACCCTGGAAAATTATTCTGAAGGAGCCAATAATGCAGGCAATATGATATATGTGGATATTGATGGCAACCCCCAGACATTCAACTCCTCGGCAGCTACCCTTTCTCTGCCCATGGAAAACGATGCTATCCCGGGCTGTAGTCGAATTGTGTATGCAGGTTTGTACTGGACAGGAAGGGCGCATGATGGAACCAGCCCTAATACTTTTGAGGAAGTCCGCAAAACTGTTTTCGATGAGCCACAGTACGTGTATGATACTTTTTCTGTTTTTCACTCAAATGAGGTCATTCATTCGAATTATAATTTGAACGTTGGAATAACTAACCTGGGAAACCACGGAAACCCCTCCTATATGGTTACGTATACATTTGACTCAGGTAGTCAGGGCGATCCTACAGCTGTGTTTGAGTTCAGAAACACTACACCCTATATACGATATAATCTAGGTAATGGATGGCAGACTCCAGGAAACCAATCTGTTTCAAACGATGGCAGTATCAGAACCGTTAGTTTTGACCCTGTTGTTATTTATACGGCAGCTGAGGGTGCTGAATTAAGTATTCATGAGCTCACGCGTAACAGTAATACGAATATCAGCCTTCAGGAATACAGAAACACAGCAAAGGCATCGGGCCTAATTAATGGAAATTCACTTCTGGTAACTAAAATCAAAGATTTTAATAAAAGCATTGTAAAGCTTAAGCATGAAGATACAGCTGACTATTCCACCATCAACGCCTCCTCATCCAACTTTACCACCAATATTTACTACCCCACCGATAGCGACGAATACATGTATGTAGGTTATGCCGAAGTAACCGACTACGTAAGAGAACATGGCATTGGGGAATATACCGTGGCCGACATCGCCCTGCGCGAAGGGGATGGCGGACTCACAGGCTATTATGGCGGTTGGGGTATGATTGTAGTGTATGAAAATAGCGAGATGAACTGGAGGGACATCAGCATTTTTGATGGTTATGCTTTTGTAAGAAGTAGCAACCCCACTGTAACAACTAACTCGTACGACCTTCCCGTAAGTGGCTTTAACCCTATCCGCACCGGGGCTGTTAATGCCAAAATCGGCATTATGGCCGGTGAAGGCGATGCAGGTATAGCAGGCAACTTTCTGGAAATTCAAAAAAGAGATACTGAAGAATATGTAAGACTCTCTCATGCCGGTAACTCTACCAATAACTTCTTTAACAGTTCCATCGTTACCGAATCCGATGAGCGTAACCCTTTCCTTGTCAACAACACGGGCATTGATATTGCCAGCTTCCCCCTACCCAACGAGGGCAATGCCATCATCGACAACGAGCAAACTTCTACAACCTTCCGCTACGGAACCAGCAGAGACCTTTACAGCATTTTTCTTATCGCATTAAGCATTGAAGCCTATGTTCCGGAGCAGATTTCCGAAAATGCCATCAACACCATCGATGGGGTAGTACCCGGCGAAGACTTATCTGTTTTACCCGGACAGGATATTCAATTTACTCTCGAAATTCAAAACGCGGGCTCAGAAGCTGTTAAAGATGCAATGGTAATTATTCCTCTTCCCTACACGGCAGACCCACAATTTGTAAGCAGTTCTGTAGAGTACATTTATCCCAGGGATGATGATAAGAAAAACCAACCTTATTTTGACCCTGAAGCAGGTGCAAACGGCACGCTGTTCCTG
>SLOR01000178.1 GCA_007132395.1 Bacteroidales bacterium | reverse complement strand
ATCATTCCTTTTGTTTTATGTTTTCCGCAATAAAGATAAAATATTTTTATGTATTGGGATTTTTGGGGGAGGGACAGGTTCTTGTGCGCCACATTCCGGTATATACTTCAGATACACCAGGCCATCGGGCATACGGTTGTCGATGATGAGCAGCAGAGGTTCGTCAAGGTTTTTCCACAGACTGGAACCCAGTGCATAGATGGTTTGGATGTTGCCATAGGATTCCATCGCCATGTGGGCTTCCATGTCCACCTCCCCGTCAATTAATTCCATGCCACACATTTGGTGAGGTTCCAAATCCAGGCAGCCATGAATTAGTTTCATGGTATTGGTATTGGCAAAAAAATGGTCGGCAAAGCAATGGGGGTGCTTCCGGCGAAAGTCCCTCTCCCAGATCTTTACCGTTTCAAGGAAATAGCTCCGATCTTTGCAGTGAATACCTTCGGCATTGTAGTCGCTTAAAACCAAAGTATATGCTTGCAGGAATACCATATTTTTTATTTTTTAGAAACTATTGCTTATGAAAAGAAAGCTGTTTTCTTATCAGAAACAAAGGTAGGGTAGGGGTGCGACAAGTGGTGTCGGTGTTTAAATAACGCATGGCCTTATTGAACCCAAATGGAGAGTAGTACGAGTGGCGTCCTTGAAAAGAATTGAATTTGTGAGTGTTACGGGCTGTAAAAAGAAAACCCCAACCTTCAGGTCAGGGTCTTTTGTGGAGCTGGAGGGACTTGAACCCTCGTCCAAACAAGCAGCGAAAGTGCTTTCTACATGCTTAGCCTTTAGTTGGGGTTTCGGTTTTGGACCGGGAAAAGGCAACCCTATCCGCAACCTGAGCTCCTGAAGTTTTCGAACAGGCACCGAAGCCTTGCCTGCCTTATTCCGTATTTTGTCGATGCTTCACAAGGGACGCTAACGGACGTCGCTTCCCTGGAAACAGCAAGCAGTTAATAGCTACTATTAAGCTGCCATTGCGTAGTTGTAATCGTTGCCGTTTAAAAGGCGTGAGAATTAGGATTAACGAGCTAAATTCACAACACTCGGCATGCTTACAATCCCCCTAAACTTGCTGTCTAATCCAAATCAGCCCCGTTTTTGGGTTTGTTTGCAGGTGCAAAGATACGAAAAAAAGCCGGTAAGTGAAAAACTAAAAGTGAAAAGATTAAAGGGAAAACGGAGACCGGAAACCGGAGGACGGAGAAGGGAAAAGGGCGCTTCGACAAGTGGTACAGTGAGTTTATCGAACTGCTCAGCGACCGGGGAGAACGGCGCTTCGACAGGCTCAGCGACCGGGAGAAGGGCGCTTCGACAGGCTCAGCGACCGGGGAGAACGGAGGACGGAGAAGGGATATTGGGTAAGTGATGATGAAAATCTTGCCAGAATTAAAAAATGGGGCTAAAGCCCCCCTGTTTTTTCAGGCTTTCTAATCCGTCAGTTAAAACTGACGGCAATGGATCGGAGTAAAACCCGGGATTCCTTTTCCATTGGCCATCAATTCTCGCCAATCACCTAATATTAACTAACAACTATTTTTCCTCCCTATAGCACCGTATCCCCCAAACGATGATTTCTTCCACGTCAAGGGGAAAGCTTACCCGGCGTTCGCTGAGTACTTTAACATTTACTTCCAGGTGGGTGCCCTGGCTGAAGAGTGCGTACAAATCGGGATGGTTGCGTCGGCGGAAACGGAGGATGTAGTTTTCATTATCGGTTTGCCACCGTCCTTTAAACTGAAAGGCTTCAGCGTCGGTTTGTGTGGTGTCTCCCAGCTCGGGGTAGATGGTCATGTCGTAGTTGAAGCGTAGGTTTTCTTTCAAATCCAGGCGAATGTCGGCCTGGCTGTTGGGGTAGCTTTGAAAAACAGTAGCATGTTCTGCACCGTGTTTGAAAGTGTTGCAGGCAGGGGCGATTATCATTGAGAGCAGAAGAACCAGCAGTAGTCTTGTTTGTCTTTTTTTCATGGTTTTGACAAATTCATTAGCTTTACATGCAAACTTACGAAAAACTTAATTGTAAAAATTTATTGTTGTGAATATAGAAGACTACCGCGAATTTTGCCTGGGTCTGAAAGGAGTAACGGAAGATTTTCCGTTCGATGAGCAAACCCTTGTGTTTAAGGTGATGGGAAAAATGTTTTCCCTTGCCGATGTGGATGACTTTGAAAGTATCAACCTGAAGTGTGACCCCGATAAAGCCCTGGAAATGCGTGAGCAGTTCCCTGGTGTAAAGCCCGGCTACCATGTGAATAAAAAACACTGGAACACCGTGATGGTAAATGCAGGAATCCCGGATACTCTGCTGAAGCAATGGACCCGGGATTCTTACGATTTAGTGGTGGCAGGCCTTAGCCGTAAATTGAA
Organism: Bacteroidales bacterium; assembly: GCA_007132395.1. Classification (GTDB taxonomy): domain Bacteria; phylum Bacteroidota; class Bacteroidia; order Bacteroidales; family UBA7960; genus SKVR01. Next base: position 7,417 of record SLOR01000178.1, on the reverse strand, counting down.
GGATGAGCTGGCCCGGCTGTAGCTTTAAAGCTTAAAAAAGGCTACCATATCTCTGAGCTGCTCGGCTTGTGCAGATAACTCCTCGGAGCTGGAGGCCAGTTCCTCACTGGCCGATGCATTTTGCTGGGTAATCTGGTTGAGCTGTGCCAGGGCATTGTTAATCTGTTCGGCCCCGGTGCTTTGCTCGGTACTGGCAGCAGCTATCTCCTGTATCATGGTAGCGGTTTTTTCTATTTCCGGCACGATGCTGTTGAGCATCTCACCGGCTTTTTCGGAGATGGAGAGTCCTGAGCCCGAAAGTTTGTTGATTTCCTCTGCAGCCACATGGCTTCTTTCGGCCAGTTTACGTACCTCGGCAGCTACCACGGCAAAACCTTTTCCGTGTTCCCCTGCCCGCGCTGCTTCTACCGCGGCATTGAGGGCCAGCAGGTTGGTTTGAGAGGCTATCTCGCTGATGATGCTGATTTTGTCGGCTATCTCGCGCATGCTTCTGGCGGCCTGCAAACTACTTTCATTGCCCCGGCGGATTTCATCCACTGATGTTTTTGCAATTTTTTCCGTGCCCCGGGCATTGTCGGTGTTATGAGAGATATTGGACGACATTTCCTCCATGGAGGAGGACACCTCCTCAACCGAAGAAGCCTGTTCGTTGGCGCCCTGTGAAATTTGCTGTGCCGTGGAACTCATCTGTTGACTGGCGGAGGTGAGGTAGCCGGAGATATCGATTACCTGCTGCACAATGCCTTTGAGGGAGTCAATCATCTTTTTCTGTGCCATGGCCAAACGGCCTATCTCATCTTCGTTTTCCACTTTTATGTTTACGTTGAGGTTTCCTTCAGCTACCTGCTCGCTGGTAACAACCATGGCAAGTACGGGCTTCAATACAAAGCGGTTGATAATCCAGGTGATGATAAGAGTTATAATCAGTATAACCGCCAGGAAGATGATAGCGATGGTACCCATAACATTGCGGTTGAGCGAGTTAATTACTTCCATGCTGGTACCGGTAAAGAGCATACCGATGATTTCGTTGTTAAGGTCGCGCAGGGGCATATAGGCCGCTTTGTAGGGTTGGCCCTGTATCTGGCTGTTTCCGTAATAGGTTCTTCCCTGCCTGAGTACCTGGTTTTCTATTTCAGGAATACCCAGTTCAGTGCCTGTAACACGCTGTCCGGTTTGTTCGTTGACGATGGTGGTCTGGTAGCGGGTGCTGCCGATAAAGATGGTTACCTCCGAGCCAATGGCCTGTTTGATATTGTCGACGAAGCGGGTGTCGTCGAAAACATATCCTGTGGAGATGGCCCCCACCACATTCCCTTCCTTGTCTCTGATAGGGGTGCCGGCGCGAATAGAAAGGCGTACTACACGACCTTCTTCAATCCCTACCGACCGTCTTCCCTGCAGGGCAAGCTGAACATTGCGCTGGTTGCCGATATTATCGCCGTATTGGTCGGGGGTATGGGCGCGGATGATGACGTCGGCATCCTGGTTTACTACCACCAGGTAGTGCAATCCGAATGCCTGCATGGCATCGCGGCCCAGTTCCAGTGCTGCGGCTCTGTCGTTGTTGGTGATGGCCTCTGCCAATCTTGTCGAGTTTTCAAACCATTGCCCCACATTATTGGCTGATTGCTGCAGTCGTTCCATCTCATCCTGCACAAAACCCGCGTGGATGCGTATGGTGTTGTCAAAATATCTGTTGAGCTGTATGTTTACCACCCTGTAAATGGAAAACAGGATCAACACAAATAGCAGCGCATTGAGAGCATTCTGACTAAAGAAAATTTTGAAACGAATACTTTTGCCGCTGAATTTTTTTAAAAGTCCTTTTTTACTCATAAGCGTATATCTTCTTCTCGTTAAAATACGGGTTTCAAATATCCGGATAGCAGGGACTTTGCACAACCGTAAACTACCGAATTCCAACTAAGCGAAACACGGAAAGTGCACGTATTGAACACATTAGAATGCTTGTGGAGGCGTGACTGTTGGAGACTATAAACCAAAAACCGATTACTGCACCCAGGCAGCAACCGGTTTTAAAGTATGAGGAAAAAGTACTGTTACTTATATAAAAAGGTTGAGGTTGGCATCTTCTGCTCTTTCCAGGTAAGTAGCCACTCCTCCGAATTGAACGCCATCCATAAGTTCCTCCTGTTTAATGCCCATTACATCCATTGACATGGTGCAGGCAATGAACTCCACCCCATTTTCCTGTGCCTGAAGGATGAGCGATTCCAGTGAGTCGATATTTTTGCGCTTCATGATGCCGCGCATCATCTTGCTGCCTGCTCCCATCATATGCATTTTCGAAAGCTTGAGGCCTTTACTGCTATCGGGCAGCATCCAGTCGAACATGCGTGAAATAAAATCTTTTTTCACTGCGGGGCGCTTAAGTTTTTTTATCACATTCAATCCCCAGAAGGTAAAGAAGATACTCACCTTCTTTCCGGTAGATGCAGCACCGTTGGCAATAACGAAAGATGCCAGAGCCTTGTCCAGATCGTCGCTGAAAACGATAAGGGTTTTGTTTTCCTTTGCAGGGCCTGTTGCAGATTTGTGTTGTGGTTTGCCTTTCTGCAGACGTGCTGTAATCACACCACTTTCCTGAGTAATGTCAAGCACCCTGTTGCCGGTCATATTGGCCCAGGCCTGCACATCGGCTGCAAAGGCCGGGTCGGTGGCTTTTACCTCTACCGTTTGTCCGGTTTGGGCATCGGCCATGCTGTTTTTGAGTTTGAGTATGGGGCCGGGGCATTGCAGACCGCAGGCATCAATCTGCATGCTCACAAAGGTATCGGCCACGGGATGCCTTTCAGGGGCGGGCGACTGGTAGATATGGTCGTCGATGCCGATGCGGTCTTTCTCGTAGATGTCTTCGTTACTTTGTTTCTGAATGGCGAATTCCCAGGTTTTGATGCCCCCGCTGAGGTTTTCTGTGTTCTCATATCCATGCTGGCTGAGGATACGGCAGGCTACATATCCGCGGAGGCCTACTCCGCAGAATACTATCACCCTTTTGTTGCGGGGTATTTCGTTCAGGCGGTCCCTAATTTCATCAAGGGGGATGTTTACAGCATTATATATGGTACCCAGGGCAAACTCATCGGGTGTGCGCACATCCAAAAGCAGGGTGTCGCTGGCATTGGTTTTTTCTATATCTCGCCAGGAGCAGCTTTTTACTTTTCCGGCAATAATGTTTTCAGCGGCAAAACCTGCTATGTTTACAGGGTCTTTGGCAGAGGAGTAAGGGGGAGCATAGGCGTGCTCTATTTCGGTGAGGTCGTAGATGGTACCTCCATTTTTGACGACCGAAGCCATCAGGTCGATACGCTTATCCACCCCGTCATAGCCTACAATCTGTGCTCCGAAGAGCTTGCCGTTGTCGGGGTCGAACACAATTTTGATGCTCATGGGGATGGCACCGGGGTAGTATCCGGCGTGTGAGCCGGAGTGTGTGATGGAGGAAGCGTATTTAATACCGGCTTTGTGCAATGTACGGCCTGAAACGCCCGTGGATGCAACGGTAATATCGAACACTTTGGCAATGGCCGTGTTGATGGCGCCCTGGTATTTACGTGTATTGCCGCTTACAATGTTGTCGGCACAAATACGGCCTTGCTTGTTAGCAGGCCCTGCCAGGTAGGTGATTTGGGGGATTTGTGTTAAAGGGTTGGGATATTCAATGGCATCGCCCACGGCATAGATGTCGGGGTGTGAGGTTTGCAAAAATTCATTCACCTTAATGCCGCCGGTTTTTCCGATATCCAGTCCGGCATCTTTGGCCAGGTGACTGTCGGCTCTCACTCCTATGGAGAGGATTACCAGGTCGCTCTGCAGCTCTCTTCCGCTTTGCAGGGTTACGGCGATACCTCCGTTTTCTTTGCGGAAGGCTGAAACACCGGCCTTGAGGAAGAACTCCACATTTTTGGTTTTCAGGTGCTGATGTACCAGTGAAGCCATGCTGTAGTCCAGCGGGGTCATTACCTGTTCGGCCATTTCTACGATGGAAACAAAGATGCCCAGCTTATGCAGGTTTTCGGCCATTTCAAGGCCAATGAATCCGGCACCCACCACGATGGCACGTTTGATTTTGTGTTCCTCTATGTAGTTTTTGATGCGGTCGGTGTCGGCCACATTGCGCAGGGTAAATATCCCATCCGTGTCGATGCCGGGCAGGTTAGGACGTACGGGTTCGGCGCCCGGCGATAAAACCAGTTTGTCGTAGGACTGCTCGTAAATTTCACCGGTACTGAGTTTACGGATTTTTACCGTATGGGTGTCCGGGTGGATGGAAATTACTTCCTGGAGCACACGCACATCCACCTTAAATCTTAGTGAGAACGCTTCGGGGGTTTGTACGAATAAGCTTTCGCGTTCGGCAATGGTGCCGCCAATGTAATAAGGCAAACCGCAATTAGCATAGCTGATGTGTTCGCCTCTTTCCACCATAATGATGTTGGCATTTTCGTCGTTTCTTCTCAGACGTGCGGCCGTGGTGGCTCCTCCGGCTACTCCGCCTACAATAACAATATTCATATATAGATAATTAAGTGTTAGTTGTGAAAAAAATTACAGTGTTAAAAACTCGCTGCCGGCAGGGGTTATCTGCTGTAGCTTTTCTTTCCCTTCGTTGGTGAGGGTAAATACCATTTTGCGCTTATCCTGCTCGCCGATGGTTCTTGATACAAGGGCTTTGTCTTCGAGCTTGCTTAGCAGCCTGGAGGCCTGAGTTGGAGTAAGTCCGGTTTCTGTGGCAATGTTGCCCTGGCATTTGCAGTTTTGTGACAGGCAACAAAGCAGGATGGCTTCATCCAGGCTCAACTGGTATTCTTTTTTTAATTTGGCATCCAGTGTTTCGAGCTTGCGAAGGGTTTTTCTTATCTGGCAATATGGGGCAAGAGGTTCAACCATAGGATAGCATAAAATAAAATTACAAAATGAAAATGTTTCAGAATGCAAATTTACAATTCTTTTTCTCCCCGCCGGGGAGGTTGTGATTAATTTAACATTTAAATATCTGTTTGAGAGGGCGGTTGTGTGCGAAACAAAGAGGATGTTTGTTTCGAGATGTTTTAGAAAATGAAATAGCCCAGTACACCCGCCCCTGCAACAATCCACAGTGAGCTTATTTTTTTCGGTCCCCATACAGCCATTGCTGCCAGCGCCATGATAAGGATTGCCTTCCAGCTGGTGACCACATCGAGGGAGAGGTGTATGGATACGGCGGCCATTACTGCCACTGCCGCCACATTTACCGAGTCGAGAAATGCTGATGTATATACGGATTTTCGAAGCTTGCCAATGAAAGGGTAGAGGATAACAATAAATAAAAACGAAGGCAGAAAAATACCCAGGGTGGCAATTGTGGCCCCTTTCCAGCCATCCAGAATATATCCGATAAAAGTAGCAGACGTAAGCAGGGGGCCCGGGGTAAACTGACCGATGGCGATGGCATCGATGAGCTGTCCGGGGGTAATCCAGCCCAGGTTCTCCACCAGCTCGGTATTTACATAGGCGATAAGCACGTATCCCGACCCAAACAACAGCGAGCCGATTTTTACAAAAATCCAGAACAGCTTCAGGGAGGAGTAGGTGGCTGCCGTAGCTCCCAGGCCTTGCACGGCCAGCAGAGGGAAAAGGCTTTTCAGGTTTTGTGGTTTTGTCTTATTGCGAATACTGAAAAACAGCATCCCCACCACGCCGGCACCCAGGATGGCAGTAATTTCATTGACGCCAAGGAAACTAGACAGTAGAACCATAATCCCCAGTATGGCTAAGGGGTAATTTTTGATGGCTTTTTGTCCCAATTTCCAAACCGCCCCGGCAATGATAACCAGTATGGCCGGTTTGATGCCCATCATGATACTTTCCAGGGCGTGAAGCTCCTGGTAGCGGGTGTACACTGCTGCCAATACCCCCGTGATAAGGGCTGCCGGAAGAATGAATCCCGTTCCGCTCATAAGCATACCCGGTATGCCCCTGAGCTGATAGCCCACCAGCATGGTCATTTGGGTGGAGTTGGGGCCTGGAATAAGGTTTACACCGCCCATATAGTCGAGAAACTGCTGATGGGTGAGCCACTTTTTGCGAGCCACCAGTTCCTGCTCCATAAGTGCCGCATGGGCTGCCGGCCCGCCAAAAGAGATAAGTCCGAGGCGGAGAAATTCGAGGAGGATTTGGGGGAGGGGGATCATAAGGCGTTTTTTGGGAGACCGGAGACCGGAGACCGGAGACCGGAGACCGGAGACCGGATGGGTCGCATTTAACTATGTAAATTCAAATTATTTAAATTTTGTTTTTCTTACTTCAATCCATTTAAAGAGCATAGCGGAGATTTTTCTTGTTTGCTCCAGAAGCCTTAAACCGCTTGAGTTATCAATATAGTTAAATGTTATAGCAAGGTGCAGCTGTGTGCGGAGTTCGGCTACGGAGCCTTTTGCAATATAAAGAAATTGAATGAGCTCTTTATTGGTTTGCCTGTCAAATCCTTCTGCAATATTGCTGGGAATAGAAACCGCAGCTCTTCGTGTCTGGTCCCTGAATCCATAATCATTGCATTGAGCAAAGACTTGATAAATATCCTTTGCCAATTGCATCGCTTCCTGCCACACATTCAGGTCTTCAAACTTCTCTATGCTATTCTTCATCCTCAAACAGTTTAGATAAATGAAGTTACAAATTTCCTGGATAAAGTTTAGATTTGGGCAAAGTTCTTATATGGTCCGTCTCCGTTTCCCTTTTCCGGTATCCGGTCTCCGTTCTCCCTTCTCCGGTTTCCGTTTTCCAAACCAAAAAAAAAGGCCACCCGAAGGCAGCCTCTTTTAACATGTCAGTTGTGCAACGTCTTAGTTCAGATGTTGCTGTACCACTTCTACCAGCTCGGGCAGGTCCATCTCAAGGTCTTTGAGGTGCTCGATGGTGGGGATACCATCTTTGGTCCAGCCGCGGCGTGCGTAAACAGCATCGAGCAGTTGCTCGTAGCGGTTCTCGCGGTATTCGCGCAGGGCAGCCATCTTTTCTTCGGTGGATTTGCCGGCGGGGTCAAAGCCAACGTCTTCTTTAAGCTGCTTGTCGTAACGTTCCTGGCGCGATTCGTATTCTTCTTTCGTTACAGGGCCGCAGGCGCGATAAGGCTGTGCATCGTGGATGCGCTTGCCATAGCCGCGGCGCAGGTTGAAGATACGCTGGAAGTTATACACGCGCTCACTTTGGCGAATCATCTCCTCCTTGCTGAAAGGCTTGCCGGTAACGGCTTCGAAGATGGCCACGTAATTATCAACGTGCTCGGGGATTTTATGGGGCTCATCGGCATACTTGTTGCTTTCGGGTACAACATCGTTCCAGCAGAGCTTACAAAGACCTACCAGGCCAAACCATGTGCGGAACATAGGCATGTAGTGCAGTGCTTCGGCTT
>SLOR01000384.1 GCA_007132395.1 Bacteroidales bacterium | reverse complement strand
TTGTTTGGTATACAATTATTTAATTAGAAGGAAAACCGATGCAATAGAAGTGCATACATTTTTCCTAAATAAAAAAATTTAATCAATACATTTGCAATAAAAAATGATGTATACCCGGATAACCTACAGATTTTTGGTTCTGTGGCTGCTTCTTGCGGCCTATGTTACCTTGCACGAAGCAGGCCATGCGATTATGGCTTTGCTATTCGGAGGGGAGGTAAGCTATTTTAGTATGAATTTGCTGGATGCCCGTGTTCGCTATACAGGAGAATTCACGGCCTTGCAATCAAGCGTTATTCATGCTGCAGGTGGAGGATTACCTTTCTTTGTATGGTTGATATTTATTATGCTTGTTCTCCGGAAAACAATTGACCCCCTGTTAGAAATTACCAAAACCTATTCATTGATAGCATGGGGTTCTTTGTTTGCCTGGGTGGTTGTTCCTCTATTATACATGAAGGATAAGGCTCCTATGAGTGACGACGTTACCAGGTTTCTTAATGCTTCAGGTTTCAATGGTTACTGGGTTGCTGTTTTTGTTGCTGCCCTGATGGGTGTATCTTTTATAATCTGGAAAAAGAAAACTCCTGAAGCAAAAAATATCTTTCTTCTCAGGGATTCCTTTAATCCAGAAGGGCGTGGCAGGCTGATTCCCCTTTCGGTACTGTCTCTTTTATTTCTGGCTCTGATGACTTTCCCCTGGGTAAACCAAGGGCACGGAATGGGGCGAGGCACGGATTTATTATGTCAAACGGATTTGAGTGGGCTGGAGGGAGAATATGAAATGTGTAAATTCTGGATTGAGGATGAACCCGGGGAAGTAGATTTAATTATTGATTTGAAAAATGTTTCTGCCGACCATTTTCATGTAATGATATCAGGGCAAGATGTTCCTTCTATTACGCTAATTGACTATAAGGGATTTTCTGTTGGCACCAGCAGGCAAAATCACCCGATGATTCTTGATCCCGGGGAGTATCGAATAATGATGAAGGTAGAGAATGCAAAAGGCCGGCTAGCAATTTATCTTAAAAGGCTGTAAACGCTGAGAATTTTGCTTTTTCAGCTTGTTTTTCAGTTATCCAGCTTGGAGTGTATTATCGTAATGAGTTTGTTCTCATCAATGGGTTTGGATACATAATCGTCCATTCCTGCATCCAGGAACCTTTCCCGGTCTCCGGGGATGGCATAACCTGTAATGGCAATAATGGGAATGTGCGAACCATCTTTTTTATCCTCCTCTATTTCCCTGATTTTTCTGGTGGTTTCAAACCCGTCCATTTTGGGCATTTGCCCATCCATAAGTATGAGATTGTAGGTGTTTCTGCGGTACTTCTCCAATGCCACAAGGCCATTGGGGGCTGTATCCACTTTCCATCCCTGCGATTTAAGAAACCCTGCAAGATAAAGTTGATTGATAGCATCATCTTCGGCTACCAGGATATTTACGTCTTGGTTATTCACTTTTTTATCCGTTGTTCTGAGTTCTGAAGTTAATGTCATTTCAGAAGTATCTATATTCTTTTGCGATACAATTAGGGGCAACTGGAAAGATACGGTACTACCCACATTCAGCTGGCTTTCAAATTTTACCTTACCATTCATTAAGGTTACCAGGCTTTTCACGATACTTAACCCCAACCCGGTACCTTGGTATTCCTTTCGTGTGGAGCTATCCAGTTGTCTGAAAGTTTCGAACATCTGGGGAATGTCTTCCTTTTTTACTCCAATCCCTGTGTCTTTTACTTCAAATGTTACGATGGTACTGTCTTTTTTAAGGTTCAAGCAACCAACGTTTACGGTTACTTCTCCTTCGTTGGTAAATTTAACAGCATTACTGATTAAATTATTCAGTATTTGTACTATTTTTTTGTCATCACCATATAAATCTTTCGGTGTGCTGCTGTCAATCTTATATGAAAGTGCAATATTTTTCGCTTCTGCCTGTGGGTGGAAAGTATTGAGTGTTTGCTCCAGTAATTCCTCAAGGTTAAAGTTGGCAAACACCAAATCTACCTTGTTGGCCTCAATTTTTGAAAAATCAAGTATATCGTTGAGGATATTGAGAAGATTTCGCGACGATATGTTGATAGATTCAAGGTATTGCTTTTGCTCTTCATGAAGGGGGGTTTTACTCAAAGTGCTGGTCATGCCGATTATGGCGTTAAGGGGGTTGCGGATTTCGTGGCTCATGTTGGCCAGGAATTCCGATTTTGCCTTGTTAGCTCTTTCTGCCACTTCCTTGGCTCTTACAAGCTCTTCCTTGTCCTTTCTTTCGGTAATATCGCGCGATACACACACAATTTCCTGCACAAGGTTGGTGTTTTGGTTATAGATTACCTGGTTGTTGGTTTCAAACCAAATATAGGAACCATCTTTTTTGCGAATACGGTAACTTTCTATGAATGAGTTGGTCCTGTTTTCAAGCAGCAGGATATGGTTTTTCCTGATGGACTCCACATCATCGGAATGTATAAACTGATAGGCTGAGCGGCCGGTTAGTTCCTCGGGCATGTATCCCAGAAGTTTTCTACAGGCCGGAGAAACATAAAGGTAGGTTCTGTCCCAGTTATGTTTGGAAATCATATCGGAGGAGTTCTCGGCAAGGATACGGTAGCGTTCTTCACTATGGCGTATTACCTCCTCGGCCTGTTTGCGCTCAGAGATATTTCGTATGGTACCGATGATTTTCCTGGGGTTTCCCTGTTGATCGTAAAGGTATTTACAGGTAAAAGAAGTGGGGATTTTTTGTCCGTTTTCTTTACTCAGGTAAATTTCATAATCAGAAATAGCTCCCTTGTTCTGTAAGAGGTTCAGAAACTTCGTTTCTTCGTTTTTATCGGCAAAAAGCGATTGGTTAATGATGTCGTCTTTTTTGTGCGACAGCATGTTTTCTACCGAAGGTGATATCTCCAGTATATCGCCTTTAACAGATAGCTCGAAATACACATCCTGAATATTTTCAAAGATGCTCCTGTACTTCTCCTCGCTCTTTTTTAGGGCCCGCTGCGACTCGCTGAGTTTGTTCTCAATATCGAGGTGGTTGATTACCTGTTGCATTACCGTGGGCAGCAAATCGATGAAGCTACTATCCTTAATCATATAGTCCAGTGCGCCGAGTTTCATCATTTCCACGGCAGTTTTCTCGTCGCCGTGGCCGGTTATAATAACAAAGGGAATTTCTATATTGTCTTTACGTAATATTTTAATCAGCTGCTCTCCGCTCATTTCGTAGAGCTGATAATCCAAAAGGAGAAGTAAAGAATTACTGTTGTTGGATTTCAGCCAATCAATAGCTTCATTGCCGGTATAAAATCCCCGGGTTTGATAATTGCTTTTTTGAAGGGTTTTCTGAATGAGTGTATTAAGAGCATTGTCGTCTTCTACTACAACAATGGTATATTTAGCTGGTATTTCGGAGAAATATGGGTTTTGCATCAGGGTGTGTTTTACAGCACTTGTGTGTTTCAATGCGTGGTTTGTATAAACAGAAACAAATTTACTATAAACTTACGGGTTTTACAATGTCAATAACCCATTGCCGCACATGGCAAAGGGTTAATAATACTTAATTCCCTGTCTTATGTTAAGCTTTTGCAGTAAGGATCTGCCGGGTGAAAGTCCTTTGTCATCAGCCGAAAATTCAGGTTTTAACCTTTCCACGAAATACATTTTTATGGGAATATTTCTTTTGGTCATAACTTCTCCCCGTTCAGTGAGTATGAAATAGTCTTTAATAATTTCGTAGGTGCTTTCAGAGATATTCACCTTGTCTTTTTCGCCGGTTTCCACAATGCGGCTTGCTACGTTTACGGCATCTCCCCAAATGTCGTAGGCAAATTTGTTTTTTCCTACCACCCCGGCTACCACTTCTCCGGTATGAATACCCAACCTGAGCCTGAAGCCCGGCAGGTTTTTAATACTATCGTATTTCAGATTTTTGGTAGCATTTTGTATTTTCAGGCCTGCCAGCACGGTAATGATGGCATTATTAACATTTTCTGTGGGGATACCACCTGCACACATGTAACAATCGCCAATGGTTTTGATTTTTTCCAACCCATGCTGTTCAACAATCTCATCGAAAACGTAAAAATAGTTATCAAGCTGGGTAATCAGTGCAATGGGGTGGCTCTTTTTGGCCAAATCAGAAAAGCCGATAACATCTGCAAACAGAATGGAGACGGATTGGTATTCCTTGGGTGTGGAATACCCTTTTTCCATGAGTTCTATGGCAATCTCGTGAGGTAAAATATTATGCAGTAGCTTATCGGTTTTAATTTTTTCTTTTTCCAGCTGCAGCTTCTGATGGTTGATTTGCTTGTTAAGTGATTTTAGCTCATCGGCCTGTAGTTTCAGCTCATGTCGTGATTGGTCAAGTTTTCTTTTGGTATCGATGCGCTCATGCACCTGCTGAACCACTTTTGTTATCTGATTGACAAATAGTTTATCCTTTATCACATAATCCATAGCCCCCATTCGCATGAGTTGAACGGCTATTTTCTCATCTCCGTGGGCGGTCATAATTACGAAGGGAATCTGAATATCCAGTTTTTTCATTTCTGCCAGCAACTCCCTGGCGTTCATGTCTCCCAGCAAATAATCCAGCAACATGATTACGTTATCATCATTTTTGTCCCATGTTTTCAGGTGGGTAATAAACTCCTTGCCTGAATAGAAAGATTTACAAGCGTAGCCTCTTTTGGTGAGCGAATGCTGCAATACATTAGCCTGGGCGGGTTCGTCCTCAATAATCCAAAGCGGTAGTTTGGTAATGGCGTTCTGAAAATTATTTAGTAAGGAACTGTCTGTCATAACTATCCGGCCTTTGGTATTTCAATGATTTCCAGTAAATACCCCAGACGTCGCACAATAGAAATAAATTTTTCGTAATCAATGGGTTTTACAATGTAACTGTTGCAGCCCAGAGAGTGGCATAATTCTATTTCGCGGGGAGTATTGGTAGTGGTAATCATTATGATGGGAATTTTTCTCAGTACGGGGTCTTTTTTCAACTTTTCCAGTACTTCTATTCCATCTATGCGGGGCATTTTTATATCCAGTAATAATATATAAGACTCTCCTTGATTTTTATTATAAGGAGAATCATCAGTATAGAAAAAATTCAGTACTTCTTCGCCGTCTTTAAAATGAATTATGGGATTAATAACGCCTGATCGGGTCAGATTTCGTTTCATTAACAGAGCGTGGCCTTCATCATCTTCTGCAATAATTATATTTAGTTTTTTTTTGACTTCCATCAGACTTGATTAATCGATAAGATACAAAGTTTCTTTGCACGTCTAATTTAAAAAAATATTCTCTGATAAATAACTGTGTTTTGCCTATTTACCAATAAATTACCAATTTTTTGTCTGATTACGGCTATCGATTTGAATTTCAGTTGTATACAGTTAATTGCTGGAGCCTCTTCCAACTCTTTATCTTGTAAATAACTGATTTTATACAATGAAAGGGGTGTTTAACGGGCTTGTTTTGCGACGACTGTTACCATGAGGATAAAAAAAAAGCAGGCACAGGGCCTGCTTTTTTGAAGTAAAATTGCTTTTATCGTTTATGGTCGATAAGAAATGTAAGGTCTTCAATGGATTTCTGCAAAGTTTCCATGCAGGTTTCACTTTTCACCAGGTAATTATAAATGCCTAGTTCCTGTACCCTTGCGATTACATCAATGTCTTTTTGTGCCGATACAACAATAATTTCTGTGCCGGGGCTTTTTTCCCGGATTGCCTGTATAAGTTCTACTCCGGATATATCGGGAAGCATCATGTCGGCGATTAGAATTTCGGGTTCTTCGTGCAGGTTATTCAGCAGATCTTCGCCGTAGGTAAAATTAGAGATGCTTACATTTTTTATGGCACCCAGGCAAAGCTTTAATAACATTCCCTCGGTTTTATTATCCTCTATTACGAATATTTTCTTCTTTGTACTTTCCATAGAGCTTAAATATTAGGAAATGTTTATGGGTGAATAAAATATGCCAAAACCGGCTGCGAAAAATAATAAGGCTTGAAGGGTTGTGATTAGTTTACACTCGATACTACGCCCACTGCGCATCCTTCTTTACCGTCTTCAAAGTAAAAGCTAAAGGTATAAATACCACTCATACCTACGGGAAACATTATTACCGGTATGTGCCTTCTTTGCTCTACCATATAGGAAGTAACAACAAGGTCGTCGTTTTGATTGCGAATACTAATAATAACTTTTCCGGGGAGCTCCTCTGCATTGCAGGCAAAAATTTTGTAGGTATTTCCACTGGTGAGGGGCATTTTAAAGCTAACCTGTGGAAGGGGTTCGCCCGACCTTTGATTTTCGAGCTGAATGGCCCAGCTCTTCAAAAAACGTGCATCATCAAGCTTGGAGTGACATATATCAAACAAACCATCGCCACACTGGGCCTGCGACTTATTTGCAAAAAGCATTACGAAAATAAGACCTGTAAGGATAAAATATTTTTTCATGTTTTCAATTTTTTGGTGTTATTGATTGGTGTCGTCAAAAATACAATGAAAGGTGCTTTCAAGCAAGGTAATATAATATCATTGTGAGACACCAATTATCCAATAATTTTGCCTCTAATGTAGGAAACCTTGTCGGCGATGGCCTGAACGATTTCTTCACTAATATTAACCTCACTGCGTGAATTGTCTACGACAACTATCATACCATCGATTTCTTTCATGGTTGGTTCGGCATATACATAGGAAATGGTAACCTTGTCAAACTCTGCTTTCAATTCCATCAAATCTTCAATGAGTCCTACAAAGTTAGGATCACGGCGATAGGTGTGCAAAAGCAACAGCATATTGTCGAGTACCTTTTTTTGCTCGCCAATACGTATGTTGATCAGGTCACGATTCGGGGGAACCGTTTGTACGTTTGTGGCGATGTAAAGGCTTTCAATCCAGGTGCCGTATGAAATGAGCACTGCAATATTGCTTCTTCCCTGGTCAATGAGGTACCTTGACATGCGGTCAAAACCAGAGTTGGTAATAAATAACACGGAGTCGATACTGCGTGCACTTTCAGAAAGTCTGTTGAGGGTTTCATAGTCAAAAAACTGTTCAACTCTGAGGTCGCTGGCCAAATCTCTTACATTGCTCAGATAGCGCAAGGTAGCTACGGTACGATCGTAAATATTCATGTAAACCAGGTCGGTTCCATAAACACCCAGATTGAGTGCACGCTTGAAGTTGGTATTATAGTTATTTACGTTGTTTACCGGATTTAGCAGCTCCTGTGAATAAACTACTCCCGATTTTTGCAGTAGGGAAGACATTTCTACAGGATTGGGGATGGAAGAGATCATTTCGCCCACCATCCGGTCGTCAAGGCGCACGTCACTGGCTACCAAAGAGTCGGAGAGCAGGTCAGTAGCTTCCTGCCTTTGCCCTTGCTGGCATGAGGTAATGGCATAGCTGAAAAACATTGCTATGGATAGTATTAATAATCTTTCTTTTTTCATAGTTCTGAAATTTTGTGCGTTAGTATCAGTTAGTTGAGGTTGTATTTTATGTTTTTTTCTTACGAAGTTTAATCCCTTTAATTTTAAAGGCATTTTCCGAAAATTTATTTTTAAGCTTCCCGCTTGTATTTTCAAGGAATGTGAGCATCTTGCTCAGTGCATTGTAATATAGGGCTATGTAAGCCATAACGGTAAAGAACCATATGACCATTACATTAAAATAGAAAGTGGGGAAAAGATTTCCCAGTACGTTTTTGTTGGGTGCAAGAAAATGCGTGCGGAAGCTGAATGTTCTCCTGTCCTGCGGGTCCAGGTAAATTGGATCAAGTTTTTGTACCAGGTTATTGCCCAGCCTTACCAGGGGCAGGGGAGCCATAACATTCTTGGCAAACTTCGACAGGTAATCATTGAAATAGTCGTTGTAAACCTGCTGATATTGTTCCCGTTTTTCGGGTGTACTTACCATCTGAGTTACCCTATTGTCGATATTATCGTGAATGCGGTTGAAGTTTTCGCGGTAATAATCCTGCAGTCTTACAAGGTATCTGAGGATGTCATCGGCAACGGCCATGGTGAAATCTTCAGTATTTATCTTGTCAATATCTTCAAAAATGATGTTGTGGAATTTTGCATATTCCGAATGGTTTTCCTTTCTTAACTCATTGTAAAGCAGTTCCAGGTTATCAGTAGAGATGGGTTCTTCGTGGCCGGCCAGAACTCTTGACTTGTAATTTTCCACATATCTTCTCAACTCCTGAATGTAGTAAACGTTTTTGTAATTAAACACGCTCTCCAGCTTTCGCAGTTCATAAAACTGTTTTTCATATTCGTTGTTGACAAACTGGTTAACGATAAGCGCTTCAAAGGCCCAGCGCGAGGGCATCACCTCGGCGATAATTGGAACTTTTTCCCTTCCACCACCTATGCTGCGGTTAATTTTGTCGAAGCTGAACATAGCTCCGGTGAGCACCATTTGTGGTATAATCAGGAAGGGGATAAGGATGTAAATTGTTACGGCTGAGTTAAAAGCAGAAGAAATATTTAACCCCAGCACGTTGGCCAGTGCCGCAAGTGAGAAAAATATAAGCCAGTATTCAAAATACATTCCTTTAACACCCAGAATAGAGTTACCCACCCACACGAACAATACTGCCTGAATGGCGGAAATCATGAACAGGATACTGATTTTTGAACATAAATAACTACTTCGGCTTAAGTTAAGAAATGATTCCCTTTTCAGGATTTTCCTGTCTTTGTAGATTTCCTCTGCACTCACGATAAGCCCCACGAACAGTGCCACGATGGTGCACATGAACAGGTAAGGCATAATGTTTTCGTTGTCTCTGAAAATATAAATATTGGAAGTGGGGTCGTCGATATAGCGGATTACATAAGCAAGCAAAAAAGCAAGTATGGGTGCTTCAAGCATGTTAAGCACCATATACTGGGTATTGGCCAGTTTGGAGAAAAGGTCTCTCTGGAAAAATATTTTCAGCTGCTTAAACCAGTTGGGTTTAAGAAACGCATTGGGAAGCTTGTCGTATTGTTCCGACTTTTTATCAACAACAATTTTTTCCCTGTAATGTCCTACCCACTCTCGTGGAAGTACTTTCCGCGTACCTGTTGAGCGCCCGTATTCGTCAACAATACGCGATTCAATGATACTGAAGATGGTTTCAGGGTTTACATTACCGCATCGCGGGCATTCACCCACATCGCTGTTGATTTGATTATCAATGGTTTTGAAATATATTACTGCTTCTACGGGGTTTCCATAGTATATCTGGTGTCCGCCTTCATCCAGGATAATGACGTTGTCGAACATTTTATAAATTTCGGAGGAGGGCTGATGGATAACCACGAAAATAAGCTTGCCGCGTACGGTAAGCTCACGCAGGAGCTCCATAACATTTTCAGAGTCGCGTGAGGATAGTCCTGAGGTGGGTTCATCAACAAATAACACGGCAGGCTCTCTGATAAGCTCAAGACCAATGTTGAGCCTTTTTCTCTGGCCACCGCTGATTTTTTTATTGAGGGGGCTACCTACCTTAAGGTCTTTGATATAAAACAAGCCCAGGCTAGTAAGCACCTTGTTTACTTTTTCGTCAATTTCCTGCTCGTTAAGGTCGCGGTACACCAGTTTGGTGCTATAGTAGAGGTTTTCATAAACCGTGAGCTCTTCAATAAGCAAATCATCCTGGGGAATATACCCGATAATGCCTTTTACCAGTTCGGTTTTCTGGTGAAGGTTTATTCCATTAATGTTTACATTTCCCTGGCTAGGTGCATCGATGCCCGATAGTACGTTGAGCAGGGTGGTTTTTCCGGCCCCGCTGCCACCCATGATAGCCACCATTTTGCCGGAGTATTCCTGCAGGTTGATATCGCGTAGCCCCACATGCCCGTTGGGAAATGTAAGACCCACATTATCGGCCTGGAAAACCACGTGAATGGCTGAGGAATCTGATAAAAATTTGGCGGCTACATCGGTAAAAAAAATGGGCTTGCCTTTGGGTTGCTTGATAACACTACCGTTGGCAAAAAGATAAATCCGCTGGCTATTGATAGGAAGGCCGTTGAGGAGTATCTCACTTTTTCCTGTGTATTTCAGAAAATAGAGGTCAACACTGTTTACCCTGAGAATAATAATACTGCCGTCGAGCTGCTGACTCTGAATAAAGTGCGATTTGTTATCCTCTATTTCCCTGGCATTAATTATCAGGGTGTCGGCGAAATTTATTTCATCGGGGGTTTCGTTAACCACAAACGAAGAAATGGCATTATATTCTTCTTTTGAAATATTGAACACGTCGGCTGCAGTGTCAATAATTGCCATTCGCTGTGGAGTGAAGTTTTTGTCGGAATTAACCAGCTCAAAAAGCCTGACCAATACCACAACCTTTTGTTTCTGGGTAAGGGTTTTGTTGATCTTCTTGGCAATACCCAGGGTTTTAACAGAATCCTTGACCGAGGTTAATCGTGGCTTTTGTGGCTTATCGGGGTTTTCATCCTTCTTTTCCTTGTCTTTTTCACTATCGATAAAACTGTCGAAAAGGGCAAGGTACTCCTTAACCGAACTCTCATTGAGCTGTAACCTGAGAAAATTGTGCACAAAAGCACGTTCGTTCTCTGATAAGCCCACGTCCTGCTTTGCTATAATAGCAAAGAGTTGCATTAAAGCCTTAAGGATTTCTTCACTCATTTAAAAAAAATACTTTTTCTGAACAAGGCAGAAGGTTAATAACTGTGCATTTCGAAGGGAATGTCAACAATTTCAGAATACTCTTCGCCGGCTTCTTCCATATCTTCATCATCTTCCTGGAAGTACCACTGCACAACAATCTCATTGCCGTCGTTCATAATATCTTCAAACTTGAGAAGGATATCCAAAAGTATTTTAGATGAGGCGGTATTGAAATACTCCAGCCTGAATATCACTTCAGTTTTGGGGTTTGGAGATTTGGCATATTCTTCAATCCACTGCAAAACAGGAGCATAAAAGGTAACCACATCTTCGGGCAGCGATCTGCCGGAAAACTCGATGATGTTGTTTTCTGCATCCAAGATTACGTTTGGAGTATCTTCCGTTCCTTTAATTTTTATTACTTCCATGATACTATATTCGTTTGTCGTTAAGGGGATTTTACTTACGGGAAATTTTGGTTCTCAACAGGAAAAAAGAGTTGTTATCATCCAGGTCGATGAAGTTATATTCCAGTTTTTCACCTGTTTTCCTTGCGATGTCGATCAGGCCCAGGCCTGCACCACCTTTTTCGGAAAGTGAGCCTTCGCGCATTTGCTTCTTGAAGAGTTCCTTGAGGCCATCTTTGTCAAGCTGATTGATTTTTTCCAGCAAAGCCTTGAGTTCGGGAACCTTGGTGGTTTCTACCGCGTTACCGGTTAATACATGGTAACCCTGGTTTTCTTCATCAAGTCTTCCAACAATAAAGATTCCATTTCCGGCATATCCTTTACCTTCAATGCTGTCACTTTCCTCGGCATGCTTGCTCAGGTTTTGAAGACACTCTACCATTACGTGAAAGACTTTCTTTTTCATGGAGGCATCTTCGCTGTAACTGTCCATTTTATTTTCTGCCAAAGAAGTGAAGGCTTTGGTTATCTGGTGGGTTATTTCACCTTCATATACCAGGGTAAACTTATTGGCCAACATTTCTTTGTGAAAGTCATAGACAAGATTCATGTAATCCACATTTTCCATCTTTTGGTTTTTTTCAATTTATAACTTAAGCCAGGTTTTATTATATTTTTCAGGTTAAATACATTGTTAAAAGCGGATACCAATAAGAAGCACGTCGTCAATGGGCGTGCCATCACCCAACCATTCCTGGTAATCTTTCTTAAAAAGATTGTACATTTGGTTCATAGGCATATCCTTATTTCCAATAACATGCTCTCTAATGCGCTTAGGGAAGTATTTTCTACCCTCAGGGCCGCCAAACTGGTCGGGCAAGCCGTCGGAGAAGAAATATACGCAATCCTCTTTTTCCAGTTTTACAATGTGATTTTCAAAATTAGGCTCTGGTTTGCCCTCCTTTGGAATACCACCAATGGCTGAACGTGTGCCTTTATACTCGGATAATTCGCCGTTTCTTACATGATACAGGGGCCTGTGAGCTCCTGAAAACTGCAACTCCATATCCTTAATATTAATTTTGCACAACGCAACATCCATACCATCTCTGGCACTGGCACCTTCCTTGTCCTGACGAAGGGTTTGTTGTACCCCTTTATGCAACTGGTTAAGTATTTCGCCGGGGTTGAGAATACCCGGCTGACTTACTATCTGATTCATAATAAAGTATCCGATAAGAGAAAGCATAGCACCGGGTACACCATGACCCGTGCAGTCAATAGCCGCGATATAAATATCATCGTCTTTTTCGAACAACCATGGGAAGTCACCACTTACAATATCGCGCGGTAGGTAAAACATGAAGGAATCGGGGAAAGATTGCTTTATAAGCCGCTGACTGGGAAGAATTGCATTTTGCAAGCGGAATGCGTAGTTGATACTATCAGTAATTTTCGCATTCTTCTCCTTTACTTCTTCCTCAATCTTTTTGAGCTCAGTAATGTCGTGCAGGATGAAAAGAATGGTTTCCATGCGACCTTCATCGTTAAATTCAGGAATGGCGTTGAGGTTCATTACTCTTTTTTCCTGGTCTAGCGGGAAGTTGATTTCTTTCTGTATTTTATCTTTATTCTTTTTTACCTCTTCTGCAATTTCATCAATGGTGGTAACCACCAGTTCATTAAGGCCTACTTCAGAAAGCTGTTTTTTATTAAAATCATCGGTTTTAATTCCTGTGTACTTTTCTATGGCAGGGTTTGCATAAAATATAAGGCGATTGAGGTCGATGCGCAAAATAATATCAGGAGAGTTATCGGAAAGGGTTTGCATTTGCCCTCTCATGCGCTGCTCTTTTTCAGCCCGTTTGCGTTCGGTTATATCGCTGGTATTAAGAATAAGTCCATCAATGGCAGTGTCGCGGAGCAGGTTACGGCCGGTTGTTTCCAGGAACATGATATTACCGTGCTTGTTCAGGTAGGAGTATTGCACTACCTGCGATTCTTCGGGTTTTTCCAGCAAATCCTGAAACATCTGGTTAATGATGGTTTGCCCTTTTTTATTTACCCTGTCAAAGTCCTTTCCTGAAAACATCTCATCTTCAGAGTAACCCAGAATATTCATTACCGAGGGGCTCACGTATTTAAGCTTCCTGTCAGCATCGTAAATGGTGATAAGCTCAGAGGCATTTTCCAGCAAAGAGTAAAGCCTTTTTTGACTTTGGTTTACTTCCTGTATTTTTTCTTCAAGGTGGGTGTTAGTTTTTTCCAGCTCCTCCTGGGTAAGCCTCATCTCTTCGGCATTTTGCCTGAGCTCTTCTTCGTTTTCCTTCAGTTCCTGGGTCATCTCCTGCGATTCGTGCAGCAGCCTTTCGGTTTTCTCTGTAATTTTAAGGTTGTAAATGGTACGTGCCACAATTTCGGCAATCTCTTTTACAAACTGTACTTCGTGGGGCTTAAATTCTTTAATGGATGCAAACTCAAACACACCCTGCAGCTTTTCTTCCATAAACAAAGGAACGATAAGCAGGCTGTCAGGTTTTTTTTCGCCCAGTATGCCCGAGGTGATGGTAAGGTAGTATTCGGGAATTTCGGTGCGGTGTACAATGTCGCGCTCTATGGCTGCCTGGCCTACCAAACCCTCGCCAATACTTACTTCATCCTGCAGGTATTTTTTACGGTTGTAGGCATAGGATGCGGTAATTTTTAGTTTAGATGTGTCGTCATCGAAAATGTAAAACACCCCCTGCACTACATCAATATATTTAATAAGGGCTTCCAGTACCTCGTAGGCCAGCACATTCACATCGTTGTGCATGCGAAGAATCTGTCCTACACTGTCTTTTCCGCGCATTTCCCAGTTTTGAAGGGATTCTTTCTGGTTATTTTCGTAAAGCTTATCGCGCAGGTTCTGAAGGGTTTTGCCCAGAGTATCGGAGTCGTCGGTAACTTCAAATTCAATATCGTAGCGGCCATTACCAATTTGCTCGGCGAAGGAGGCAACCTGGTTGATGTTACTGGTTTGACTGGTTAACTGCTGGTTAACTTTATGAAGCTCTTGCTTTTGCTTTTCGAAAAAAGTATAGACTAAAAAAGCAATTACCCCGAAAATAAGGGGTAGGAAATCCATGATAATCAAGGCAGGATTATTCTGATGAATTTCTCCTATGGCTGCACTGTTAAATCCCAGGCCTAAGCGGCTCAACTCAACAATCCAGGCTATAACAGGGAACCCAAAACCCAAAACAACAGCAAGGAGAACAACTTGTTTTTTATCAAAAAACTTCATAAGTTTTATTTCGTTTTACAGTATCGGCAGGGTGTTTTCATTATTTACCCACCGGGATTTTGATTCAAACAATTTTGGCACCGGGGCAAAAATACGTTTAAAAAGAATTAAAAACCCCTGTGTTTTACGCAAAAATTATAGGTTAGTTCCTGTTTTTTATTCATAATGCTGCACAACCTTATGGGCCATACCTTCAATAAACCCGATATCGGTTGCATGGAAAGGCTTGAAAGATGCCATTTCTAAGATGGCAAAAGTATTGCCTTCAGCGTTTTTCCAGGGCAGAATGAGCAAATGATTGGGGGTAGCCGAGCCCAGCCCTGATTTTACTGTGATATATCCTTCAGGCAATTCATCAAGATACAAGTGATCGCCTGCTTTGGCCACCTGACCAATAAGTCCTTCTCCTATCTGAAACTCAAATATCTTTTCTTCAGGAATATAGTAAGCGTAAGTGGCTGATAAAACAAGCTTGTCGTTGTCTTCGGTTTTTTCCCGTATAAATATTTCGGCCTGGGTTATTTCGTAGATCCTGGCGATGCAGCTGAGTATTTTTTCTGATAACTGCTTTTTATTGTCAGGCATATTTTTGGTTAACTCCTTATCTATGCAGCTTTGCAGTGCCTCTTGTCTTTTGCGGGCTTCCTCTTCAGCAATGCGCTCTTTTTCCCTATTGGCCTCTTCTGGATCTTCCTGAACTTCAGTTTGCCCGGAAGCAGTTTCCTGTTTCGCCTTGAGTGATTCCTGAATTTTCCTGTTTTTAATGGCAATGATTTCCTGTATGGTAAGTCCGATCACCAGCAGGAAAGGGGCAAAAATTAAAATTGTCAGGTATATATTAAGGTTTCCGGCTGCCTTGGCAATCTGGTCGAAAACAGAGGTGTTTTCGGCTATGCTTACAATATTTCCTGTACCGGTAAAGGTGGCCCAGGCCATAAGCAACAGAAACACTTTAATACCAATGAATAGGAGTAGTTTTTTTTGCTTCACTATTTGTATTTTTTGGGTTACACGATTTGTTTCCTTAATGCAGCCTGTAAAGGCCCGATATTAATAAATCAGACAAAACTAAGATTTTGTTAATGAATTCAAAAATTTAATTATCTCGTCTACCTTCAATATATGGTCCACCTGCCCGGCCATATCAAGCGCAGCTTTGGGCATAGTTGGCATTTGGGCCTCAGCAGGGTCCTGAACAATAGTAAGGCCGCCCCAGTCTTTAACTTTTTTAAGTCCCATGGCACCATCTTTATTTGCACCTGATAAGATAATACCAATTGTTTTTTCCTTATAACTGTAGGCTCCGGTCATAAAACTCAAATCAATTGCGGGCCTGGAGTGGTTTACCGGCTCTTCTGTAGACAAGGCAAATTTGCCTGCAAGCTCCACATAGAGGTGATAGTTGGCAGGTGCCAGGTAGACTTTGCCGGGCTTCAGTCCTTCCTTGTCGAGGGGTTCCACCACGGGTAAGACCGATTTTATGGAAAGCGCCTCAACGAAACCGTGCCTTACATGCTTAAGGCGGTGCAATGCCAGTACAATGGGAATGTTAAAGTTAGCCGGAAGTTTAGATAAAATTTTTGTTACAACCTGAAAACTACCTGCCGAGCCGCCTATAATTATTAACTTATACCTCATTCTTCCCGCTTTAACCAATTGTAAAACAATTTTTTATCAGTTTCAATGTGTTTTATTAAGATAAAAAGCCGGCTGGTAACTCAGTAATGCTATTACACGGGCCGGCAATATAACAACGCTATAAACAATATACACCTGTCAAGTTTGGTGGATGATTAAAAATTATCGCTGCAATAAAAAAAATCAGGCAGATATTTTTTTGTAAACCTTTTCATTGTCATTCACAAGGGCATATTTATCCGCATCTTTACAGAAGGTAATATTCTCTTTGTTGCCAATGGCAAAATAGCCATTGGTGGAGAGATTGGCTGTAAAAATGCCAAAGAGCTTCTCTTGATATTGCGTGGTGAAATATATAAAATAATTTCTGCATAAAACCACGTTTATTCCCTTAATTTTTAAATTTTCTGTCCCGGTGAATACATCATAAATGATATTGCTGTATAAATCATCTTTAAACTGGAATCCTTTATCCTTTTTTATCAGATAACCAGAAAGATCTGCCGACTCATCCTCAAGAAACCTTTTATAGTTGTTTTCTGATATTTCCAGTTTATTATTGGAATAAATTACTTCCCTGGATTGTTTAATGATTTCCTTGTTAAGGTCGGTTGCCAGGATGACAGACTTATCGTAAATACCAGCATTTTTAAGTGTAATGGCGGTGCTTACCACTTCCTCCCCGGTTGAGCATCCGGGAATCCATATTTTAATCTTCATGTGATTGCGGTCGAGCACCGGCGCTATTTCATCGCGCAGGTAGCGCCATAGGGCCGGGTCGCGAAAAAATTCGGTGCCTTCAACAGTAAGTTGCTTCTGGAATAATGGAAAAAATGACTCACTGGTTTCCAGTAACTGTATCAGCGCATCCAGGTTTTTGAGGTTGTTTAAATCCATAACCTTTACCACTCTACGCTTCAGTGATGTGCTGGAGTAAACCCCGATATCAAATCCGTAATGATTTTTTAATGTTTCGGTAAGTTTCCTTATCCCTGATATCCCTATCTCTATTTCTTCATTTAGCGCGCGCTTCATCAGCAGTATTGTTTGAGTTCAACGGAAAGCAAATATAGTAAATAATTTTTTGCAGCTTTTTGCGGGCTTTACGGCTTTTATGCACAATTAAGTGAAATTTATGTATGTATTCATGCATTTGATAGTCAGTAGTTTGTATTTGTGTAAAAATCTGATTGGGTGTTCGCAGCCGCTTAATGTGAATTATTTTTCTTTATTAACCGCAGAAAAGACAATCTAAGTTATATATTTGCAGCCTTTGGCAGGGCAATGGGAGAAAAGAGAACAGATAGAATATCCCTGTGAGCCTAATCAAAAAGCAGAAGTTTAAGGAATTGACAGAGGTATATTTTTAAACGCATAATATTTATAATAAATGAAAGCATCCGTTGAATTAAGCATGTACCCGTTGGGAAGAGAATTTGTACCTGACATAAAAGATTTTATCAGCAGGCTGCAGCAGCACCAAGATATTATTGTGGAGGTGAACGGTATGAGTACCCAGCTGTTTGGCGATTACCGGCAAATTATGTCGGTACTGACTGATGAAATTGAAATCTCCTTCAACAAGCATGGCAAAAGTGTTTTTGTTATGAAGATTATCAACGCATTTCTTCAGCAATAGCACACATTTAATTCTATATGGTAAAAAAAATTGCCATTACAGGTCCTGAATCTACAGGTAAATCGAGTCTTTCCCGGGCACTGGCAACGCATTATGGTTGCGACTTTGTTCCGGAATTTGCCCGTGAATATATTCAGAAGCTGGAGAGGCCCTACACCCGGGAAGATATACTGGTGATAGCCCGGCAGCAGATTGCGCTTGAAGAGAGCGCTTTAAAGAATGCCCGGGGCAATTTTCTTTTTTGTGATACAGACCTACTGGTTACAAAGGTATGGAGTATGCATAAATACGACACTTGTGATCCCTGGATACTGCAACAGCTGGAAATACCCCGATACGACCTGTACCTGCTGTGCAATGTTGATTTGCCCTGGCAATACGATGATCAAAGAGAACACCCTCATCTGAGAAACTTTTTTTTTGAATGGTATAAAAGAGAACTGGAGGGATATGGATTTCCCTACAGGATAGTTTCCGGAAGCCGGCAAGACCGCACGGAAAACGCTTTAGCCTTGATTACGGATTATTTTACCCTTTCGCATGACGCAGATTAAACTTTTCAGGCAATACGCCCATCTTCATTTTATTGTGGTGCTGCTGGGGTTTACTGCAATACTGGGTGCGCTCATAACCATTGATGCTATTTCACTGGTGTGGTTCCGGATGTTTTTTGCAGCCCTGGGATTATGGGTGTATCTGCGATGGAAAAAGGTTAGTCTTTCCATTACTTTCAAAGAGCAACTGCATCTATATCTTATAGGCCTTGTGGTAGCACTGCACTGGATTACTTTTTTTCATGCCATCAATGTATCCAATGTATCGGTAACCCTGGGGGTATTCGCATCCACCACTTTATTTACCAGTTTCCTTGAGCCCCTTTTGCAAAAGCGCAAAATACTCTGGCTCGAAGTGTTCATTGGCATGGTAATCATCGGCGGTATCTACCTGATTTTTCAATACGAAATGGACTATGTGGAAGGCATTCTTTTTTCGCTCTTATCCGCATTGCTCAACGGCCTATTTGTGGTGCTAAACAGGAACATCAGCCGGAGGTGGAACCCCTCGCTAATTAGTTTTTATGAGATGATAGGGGGCTTTGCCGGCATTACAGTGTTCCTGCTGATAACCGGCGGTGCTTACATTACAATGATGAGTCTGAATTCAAAGGACCTGATGTGGATACTCATCCTGAGTTTTCTTTGCACCTCCTATGCTTTTGCGGCCATAGTGGAAATAATGAAAGAGCTGTCGGCTTACACGGTGGTTCTTGCCATAAACCTTGAGCCGGTTTACGGAATTTTCCTGGCATTTCTGATTTTCGGTGAGGCTGAACGCATGTCTGGAGGGTTTTATGTGGGGACTTTAATTATTCTAATTTCTGTATTTTCCTATCCTTATCTAAAGCGGAAATTTAGGTTTAAGAAGGTCTGAATCTAATTTGCTGGCACAGGCAACAAAAGCAGGATTGCGCATACTTTCCTTGTTGTACACTAGGGGTGTGGCACTGGGCCAGCATAGCAAATCTCCTCCCGCTGCCAGCAACAATGCATGTCCTGCAGCTGTATCCCATTCCCATATTTTATCATTTCGCAGGTAATAATGTGCTTTGCCCTCGGCCAGTAAGCCAAACTTCAGCGCACTGCCCTTATAAAGCATTTCAGGTTGCACCTCACTTCCCCACAGTGCATGTATCATGTTCCGGTTTTCGGGGTTGATATGCGAGCGACTGGAGGCCAGTACCGGAGGACCGGAGCTTTGCCCGGGATGCAGAGGTGTGAGCAATTTGAGTAACTGACCGAAGGAGTTGTCGGAATGGGTAATTAAATCTGAAAGATTTTCAAGGTTTTCAATCTTATATGCACCTGTCCCTTGTAACCCTATATAGCCCAGATTGAGTGCAGGGGCGGTAAGGATGCCAAAAGCAGGTGTTTGCCTGTGCACAAGGGCTATATTTACCGTGAACTCGCCATTACGGTTCACAAATTCTTTGGTGCCATCCAGCGGATCAACCAACCAGAAGTACTCCCAATGCGTTCGCCGACTGTAGGTATCGATGGGGTGCTCTTCACTTATTATGGGTAAACCCGACGGGGCGAGCGTTTGCATAATACAGTCGTTGGCTCTTCTGTCGGCTTCGGTAATTGGGCTGCCATCCTGTTTTTCATCCACACTAAAATTGCCGTCGTAAACCTGCATGATTTCTCTGCCGGCGGCTAATGCGGCTTTCAATGCCAGGAGGTAAAACTTGTTGGGTTGAGAACTAAACGTCATATATTGAATAAGGAATTATGTGTTGCAAAGTTACCTTTTTCAGCTAAACCAGATTTGCAGAAACCGTGGGGTTTCCGTTTCAATGCAAAATAATTGTTTCCGGTTATTTGATAAGGTTTCTTAAATTGTGCAGGGTATTGAAAAACATTTATCATATAATGTATGTTTACCGATAGCTTTCAAATACATTTAACGAATTTGAATCTACTTCAATTACCAAATTTTTACACACATGAAACAGAAAAGTATTTCGCTTATGATTGCGCTGGTGGCTTTTTTAATGGTTATTAGTCCGGCTATGGCCGATCACCACAAATCCCTTCACGATTTTACCGTAAATGATATTTACGGCGATAGTTTTGACTTGGCCCAATTAAAGGGTAAAAAGGTTTTGGTTGTAAACACTGCCTCAAAGTGCGGGCTTACTCCGCAGTTCGAAGGTCTGGAAAAACTTTACCGCAGTTATTCTGCCGAAAATTTTGTGATAATCGGATTTCCTGCCAATAACTTTATGAATCAGGAACCCGGCACCAATGAAGAAATCATTGCCTTCTGTGAAGAAAACTACGGTGTTACCTTTCCCATGATGGAGAAAATATCCGTAAAGGGTGATGATATTCACCCGCTATACCGCTGGCTTACCCAAAAGGAACTTAACGGCGTTGAAGACTCAGAAGTGGGATGGAACTTCCAGAAATATCTTATTGATGAAAACGGGAAACTGGTAAAATATTTTTCTCCACGCACCAATCCTATGGCAGATGAAATCGTTAGCTGGATTAACGAGTGAAAAATTGCTGCAACAGGCTTATACCCGCCAACAGCTATAGTGCATAGGCGGGTTTTTTTATAACGCTGCGTATAAAAGGCATGGTAAATAGTCGTATTTTTGTGGGTTTGTAATATGATTTGTTAAAACCAATAATGCAGGGCCCTGATTTGAAAGCTAACTTTGAAAATACCACCAAGATGTTGGTTTTTGCCATTACCTCACATCCCGTGTTGGAGTATCTCATCGAACCATTTGCCGTGAGCAAAAACGCAAAAGGCTTGTTTGAGTATGACTTTAAAAAGGTAGGCAATAAATCCCACTGGGATTATTTTGATAATCTGGAGGAGCCGCAACTGGCTCTACTGGAGCTTATCAACAAGTATAGCGATGAGAGCCTGCAAAAGAGATTTAAATCTTCGGGAATAAAATCAAGGAATTTTTTCGAAAGCCTCAATGCTGAATTCGTAACTGAACATATCCGTCCTTTTATTGAAAAGGTGATGTATGAAGCCGTTACTTTGATGGCTGCTCATAATATCCCACTGTATTTCAAGGGAGATTCTGCCGAAAGAATCAAAGAAACACCACTGGCCCTGCCTAAAGAACTTGCGGAAACCTGCTTTCATTTCGAAAAACTGGCCAACGAAACCCACTATGAACTTCAGTTAAGGTTTAAAGGAAAAAATTTAGTGCTGTTTAACAGTGGTGCCGTTCTCATCAGCCACAAGCCCTGCCTTTTATTGCTGGGCAAGAAGTTGTTGCGGTTTGAATCCCATTGGGACGGACAGAGATTCAAACCCTTCATGAATAAAGAATATCTTGTAATCCCTGCCAGCAGTGAAAAACAGTATTACGAGAAGTTTGTACAAAAAAGTATTTTGCATCATCCTTTCAAAGCCGAAGGTTTTGAGGTAAAACTTTTTGATGAAAAACCTACCCCAATCCTCCGACTTGAGCAGCACTGGCAGGGGGAAATAATGATGGGCTTGTATTTCAGGTATGGCACAGGCAGCGAATTTCACTATGGCGACACGAAGCCTTCTCAGGTTAAGTTTGTTCATAAATGGCCGGTCTTTCACTTTGAGAAGGTAATACGGGATTTTGCATTTGAAAAGCATATTGCCGGTCTTTTGCCTGAGTATGGTCTTAAACGAAAAGATGCACCTTATTTTCAGGTAGAAACCCCCCTACCGGAAAGTATTGCTAATGCCCCTGAACAACAGATACATGCCTGCATCGACTGGATGAACCTGAACCTGGATAAACTTGTCGGACACAACTTTCAGCTGGAACGCCAAATCGCCAAAAAGTCGTATTATACCGGAACCTCTTCATTAACTTTTGAGGCCCACGACAAAAACGACTGGTTCGATTTGGAGGCCGTTGTGCAGTTCGGCAAATTTGCCATCCCTTTTATTGAATTGAAGAATAACATACTGGAGGGCAAGCGCGAGTTTAAGTTGCCTGATGGAAGTATAGCGCTTATTCCTACAGAGTGGATGAGTACCTACCACGACCTTTTTAAATTTGGTCACAAAATAGGCAATAAGCTGGAAATCAAAAAACATCACTTCACCCTTTTGAGTAATTTGCCTTCCGAAGGGGTGAAGCTGCCCGTGCTGAATACTGATCTGGAAGAAAACGCTTATGAGATATCGCCTGCCCTTCAGGCAGAACTTCGGGCGTATCAATCCATCGGCTTCAACTGGATGATGTTTTTAAAAAACAACAAGCTGGGCGGCTGCCTTGCCGACGATATGGGGTTGGGAAAAACTCTACAGGCCCTTGCCTTGCTTTGCCGGGTGCACCTGGATGAAGAACCGGATTTGGCTGAAATAAGCCAGGTTGATGGAGAACAACAGCAGGTTTCTGATGCCCAGCTTTCAATCTTTTCAGCGTCTTCAGACAATGGCAGCAATGTGCGCAGGGGTAGATGCTCGCTGGTGGTAATGCCACTTTCACTTATTCATAACTGGATACAGGAAATTAATCGCTTTGCTCCTCAACTAAGGGCTTTACAACATACCGGCACGGGAAGAGCTACTGATGCAGCATATTTTTCGGGGTATGATCTGGTACTTACTACTTATGGCACAGTGCGCAATGATATCGATATATTGAGCGGGTATGCTTTCAGGTATGTGATACTGGATGAGAGCCAGATTATCAAAAATGCCTCTTCCAAAATATTTTCCGCTATAAAAAAACTGCAATGCGACCATCGGCTTGTATTATCAGGTACTCCGGTAGAGAATTCCCTTACCGATTTATGGTCGCAGTTTTCTTTCATAAACCCCGGCATGTTGGGAAGCCTGGCATTCTTTAAAGAGGAATTTGTGTATCCCATTGAGAAGAAGCAGGACGAGCAGGTTGCCAAAAAACTGCAACATCTTATTAAACCTTTCATCCTGCGACGGACTAAGGGTCAGGTTGCCAAAGAGTTGCCTGAGCTTACCGAAATCATACATTATTGCGAAATGACCGCCGAACAGGAAAGCTATTACGAAACCCGCAAGTCGGAAATAAGAAATGCTATTCTTAAAGATGTTGAAGAGCGGGGGCTGGATAAATCAAGGTTCATGGTGCTCAGTGGATTGACTAAACTGAGGTTGACAGCCAATCACCCTGTTATTATTGATCAAGAGTATGCTTTTGACTCTGGTAAATATATTGAGATAATCCGCAACGTGGAAAAACTTATCTCCGAAAATCATAAGGTGTTGATTTTTTCGCAGTTTGTAAAACACCTGAACTTATTCCGGAATTATTTTCAACAGCAGGGATACCAGTACAGCTGGCTCACCGGCAGCATTTCGGAAAAGGACAGGAAAAAGGTTATTAAAGATTTCCAGACCCGTGAGGAGAACCGCTTATTTTTAATTTCGTTAAAAGCCGGTGGGGTTGGTCTAAACCTTACCGGAGCCGATTACGTATTTATGCTTGACCCCTGGTGGAATCCAGCCGTTGAAGATCAGGCCATAAACCGTGCCCATCGCATCGGGCAGCATAAGAATGTGTTCGTATACAAGTTCATAACCCGCAATACCGTTGAAGAGAAAATAGTTTCATTACAGCAAAAGAAAACCCAGCTGGCAGGCATGTTTATCAATGAAAATAATCCGCTCAAAAGCCTGTCTTTTGAAGAATTGCAGGATTTATTGTAAACTGCCATAAATAATACTACATACCTGGATTTTTTCAATTGGCGTTTAATTCCGGGTAGATGTCATAAAAAAAAGCTTTCCCTTAATAAGGAAAGCTTTTTTTGTGGATTTATTTAATGTCAGATGTTATACATCAATTTTGGCATACTTGGCGTTTTTCTCAATAAATTCACGCCTTGGAGGTACTTCGTCGCCCATGAGCATGGAGAAGGTGCGGTTGGCTTCGGCGGCATTAACAATGTCCACCTGGCGGAGTTTTCTGTACTCGGGATTCATGGTGGTTTCCCAAAGCTGCTCTGCGTTCATCTCACCCAAACCTTTATAGCGCTGGAAGTGCAAACCACTGTCTTTCCCGTCTTTCGACATATCGGCCATAGTGGCTTTTCGTTCATCGTCCGACCATGCATACACTTCCTGTTTGCCTTTTTTTACAAGATACAGCGGTGGTGTTGCAATATATACGTAACCGTTTTCTATGAGTTCTCTCATGTAGCGGAAGAAGAAAGTAAGAATAAGGGTTGCAATATGGCTTCCGTCCACATCAGCATCCGTCATGATGATTATCTTGTGATAACGCAGCTTTTCAATATTGAGTGCTTTGGAGTCGTCGGTAGTACCTATTGTAACTCCCAGTGCGGTAAAAATGGTCTTTATCTCTTCATTCTCAAAAATTTTGTGGGGCATTGCCTTCTCCACGTTGAGAATCTTACCCCTTAAGGGGAGGATGGCCTGGAATTTTCTGTCACGGCCCTGCTTGGCGGTACCTCCCGCCGAATCACCCTCCACAAGGTATATCTCGCATTTCTCGGGGTTCTTTTCGGAGCAGTCGGACAATTTGCCGGGAAGGCCACCCGAGCTGAGTATGCTTTTGCGCTGCACCAGTTCACGGGCTTTGCGAGCTGCATGGCGGGCGGTGGCAGCAAGAATCACTTTGTTTACAATGGTTTTTGCTTCTCTTGGGTGCTCTTCCAGGTAGTAGTTGAGCATTTCACTTACTGCCTGATCTACGGCACCTGCCACTTCCGAGTTACCCAGCTTGGTTTTTGTTTGTCCTTCAAACTGGGGCTCTTGTACTTTTACTGAAATAACAGCTGTAAGTCCTTCGCGGAAGTCATCACCGCTGATTTCAAATTTCAGTTTGGAGAGCATACCCGATTTGTCCGCGTAACTTTTCAGGGTACGGGTTAGGGCACGGCGGAAACCAGCCAGGTGAGTACCTCCTTCTATGGTGTTGATATTATTTACATAAGATTGTAGGTTTTCTGCAAAGGATGAATTATACTGCATGGCCACCTCTACAGGGATTCCTGCTTTTTCTCCATCCATATAGATGGGTTCCTCGATGAGTTTTTCGCGGGTGTCGTCAAGGTATTGCACAAATTCCTTGAGGCCATCTATGGAAAGATAAGATTCAAAAACAGGCTCGCCGTTTTCATCTTTCATCCTTTTATCGGTAATGGTAAGTGTAACGCCTTTGTTTAGAAAAGAGAGTTCGCGGAGTCTGTTAGAGAGTATTTCGTAACTGTATTCGGTACTCTGAAAAATAGATTCATCGGGTTTAAAAGTAACTTCTGTTCCCCTGATGTCGGTTGTTTCGGCCAGCTGACGTACCTGGTAAAGAGGCTTCCCTTCGCTGTACTCCTGCTCCCATATGGCGTTGTTGCGGTGCACCCTAACCTGCATATGCGTAGAAAGTGCATTTACACAACTAACACCTACGCCGTGCAACCCCCCTGAAACTTTGTAGGAATCTTTGTCGAATTTACCCCCTGCATGAAGCACAGTCATTACCACCTCAAGAGCGCTTCGGCCTTCTTTCTCATGGATATCGATGGGGATACCTCTACCGTTGTCAAGAACAGTTACGGAATTATCTTCATTGATAGTAACATCAATTTTATCGCAATGTCCTCCCATCGCTTCATCGATGGAGTTATCCACAACTTCATAAACAAGATGGTGAAGACCCCTGGATCCGATGTCGCCAATGTACATGGCAGGTCTTTTTCTTACAGCTTCCAGACCTTCCAGTACCTGAATACTGGCGGCGTCATAATTCATCTGTTTTACAATGTTTTCCTTTATCTCTTCGCTCATAATTTATTTGGTTCTAAATAACCCACAAAGATAAGCTTTTTTGGCGGTTTCAGGCTTGTAAGTTAGCTTAAAAAGTGGCTTTTTATTAACAATGGAGGAGTTGCCTAAGGTGTTGAGGTTCAGGGTTTTGCAAGGTATTCAACATAAAGACCAGTGCAAGATGAATTTTATGGGTTAAAACACGGAAAAAGCCCCATAAAAAAGGGGGCTTTTGGTTTATAAGTCTGACTTAAAAATTGTTCACGCCACTTTTACAAGCTCATTGTCCGTGTAACGTTTAGTTTAACTCGCCTAAGTTAAAATGCGTAGCTTACACCACCCATGATATTAAACCGCTGTGAGGGGTAGTTGTACCATCTTTCCAGAGGCTGATTCTGCACATTGTTCAGGTTGAGAAATACCGACAGAATCTGGGTGTACCTGTATTCAATGCCAAAACTGGTGTCAACGTGAAAACCATGAATTTTGGTTCGTTGCACATCACCGGTTACATCATCAAATGTTCTGGCATAAATAGAGTTGCGTGCAAAAGCATCTGCTGTAACAATGATTTTGTCCTGCATGCTGTAACGCAGGGAAATATTAAACTTCATGGTGGGTTCGTGCCAGGGCTCCAGTTCATTGTCAAGGGCATACTGGAAGTAATCCGAAGCAAAGCGCAGGCGTAGCCTTTCACCCACATTGGAAAACACTTCTGTACGAAAATTAAACAGCCTGATGTTGTCGTAAATAACCGTAAACTGGTTCTGCAGCGTGGCTTGGGGATCGGTTACAAAAAACGGGTAATTATCGATATTGCTGCTGGAAACAGAAATATTGTATGAGGCAAAAGAACTTATGGAACCTTTGAACCCTCCACGCAGCTCTGATTTCTTGTTGGTGAATCCCAGGGGCAGATTTGTATTAACAAAGGGATTTACCTGACTGATTTCGCGCAAGTTTTGTTTTTTCAACTCACCACTAAGTGAAGCATAGGCAAAAAGCACATCATGAATAAGGTTTACCTCGGCACCTGCCAGTGGGTAAAATCTTGCATAGGTAACCGTATCAACCTGGGCGGATGCATTGATTCCCACGTAAAAGGTGAAATCTCTGTAATAGGAGGAGAGGGTGGGGGCAACGCTTATGAGTGTGGTATTAAGAGTATCCAGACCCGATTTGTTATGAAAATAATCCACACCTAAATCCATATGAAAGTTTTGTCTTTCGGCAAATCCCAGGGGGTCCTCGCGCAGGGCTTTGTCAAGGCGGGTGCGAAAATCCAGCCTGTGCTCGGTGGCATCATAGCGATCGGTTAAGTAATGGTATTGCAGTCCAATATTGTGCTGTAGTTTGGTGCTGTCGAGGTAATTGCTTCTGAAAGCAACGGCCGGTGCAACGTAATGGAAAACCTGCCTGATATCTTTTTTGGAAAGTTCATCGATAAAGGTAAGCATGGGTTCATTTTCGAGGTAGTCGTTGCGCCGAAAGCCATAAAAGTGATTCATATTGCGTTCGTAATTCAGATCAGCTTCCAGGGTGTGATTATCCAGAAATCTTTTGCCGTAAAGATTTATCCTGTTGTCGGCATAACCGTTATGAGCATATTCATCAATGCCTCCACCCGATGAAAGGTGCTTGAGTCTTACACCGTAAGCATATTCGTTGGAGCGCAGGGTGTTGTAAAATGCCTCAGCATAGGGTGTGGAGTAATTCCCCAGCCCGGCCTTCACGTGTCCTTTGTAGAGTTTTGCCAGCGGCTCTCCCCGCATGCGGGCAGGGCTGAGAGGTTCCACCGAAAATCTGGTGGGTATCTGCAGGGGGTTGATACTGTAATCAAAGGCAATATCCGTTTTAAGGGTATCATCAATGCTTGGATTAAACTGAATTTTAAACGCATCAGATATGGTTGGCTGGTAGGGGGCAATTACCTTAATTTCATCAAAATCAAGTTGCTGAGCCCTTGCCTCGGGCAACAGCAATCCGATGCATAAAATGGTAATCAGCAGAGTGAATTTATGATATGAAAATATTGTTTGCATAGGGCTTAATGTTTAGCTTTTGGGGGATTAAAAAAACTCGCGGTCATTTCTCTGACTCTGGCTGAAATCTATTTCCAGGGTATCTCCGTCTTCACGCTGGTCTCTAAGGTGTTCCTGGCGGTCAATATCTTCCAGTTTTTGTAATGCCTGATTGCGTATTTCCTCTCCCTCGTAATTTTCAATAATACTTTGCAGGGTGTGGCGGGCCTGGAACACATTTTCCTGCACGAGATAGTTGTCGGCAAGTAACATAAAAAGCTTAGCCAGCCATACATCATAAGCTGCAAGGCTATTGATGTAATCAAAGATCAGTTTTTCTGCTTGCTCATAATTTCCTTGTCTGAATTCAATAAGGGCGAGGTGGTATTTGGCTTCCGCAGCCATTTCGTTTTCTGCAATTTGATTTACCTTAACAAAATGTTCCCGTGCCATTTCCTGTCGATTTTGCCTGAAAGCAGCACGTGCAATGAGCAGATGAGCCTCCTGGGTAACTTCGCGGGTGATGCGTTCATCCTGCAGCACTGTTTGAGCCTGCTCAATGGTTTGGTCGGGGCGATCGAGTCTGCTGAGGGCTCTCATTTGTCCAATGCGGGCATCCAGCTGATTGTTTCTGAACTCAGCCACTTGCTCCAGTACCTGGTAAAAGTTTAGGGCTGCCTCATAGTTGCCACTGGCATAATTGATTTGGGCGGCCCTGATGGCAGCATTTTCCGAAAACTTGGATTTGGGCCTGTCGAGTACGTAAACATATCCGGCCAGGGCTTTTTGGTGCTCGTTGTTGCGGTAGTCGCATTCAGCTCTGTAAAACTGTGCGTTTAGTGCAAATATACCACGGGGAAACCTGTCGAGGTAGTTGGCAAAGCTTCGTATCGCGTTTTCGCAGTCTCCTTGCATGTAGCGATTTTCGGCGGCAGTATAGGTAAGGGAGTCTTGCTGAGCCTCGCTGATATCGGCAAAGCCCAGGCCTTGCGAAAATTGCACAAACTCATCTAC